>JAYVND010000359.1:0-1606 GCA_043758635.1 Bdellovibrionales bacterium | reverse complement strand
TGGCGAGTCTTCAGTACCCCTGCTTTCGGAAAGGGATTAAGTGGCTTTTTCGTTGGTGGCAGTGCCATGTTTTACCCCTCCGTTTCGCATCTCAATCTGAGATATAAATCAGATTTCTCAACTGACTTATCGGGTAAAAACTAGGGTTGCTGAAGTGCATGCGTTGCCGAGATCTGTGCGATTTGAAAGACGAAGGGCTAGTTCTAATTTCGCATCCGGCGCCGCTCAAGTAGCAGTGAAACTATCAGAAGCAGGATCCGTAGCAGGATCCGTAGCAGGATTCGCGCCCGGGGGCCCGTCAATTGGAATTGAGACCACAAACTCGGTTCCTTTTCCAGGCTCCGAATTTATCTGGATATCTCCGCCATGCTTTTTGACAATTCCATAAGAGATGCTCATTCCGAGCCCCGTTCCCTGGCCCACGGTTTTCGTAGTGAAAAATGGATCAAAGATCTTCTCGATGATATCGCCCGACACGCCTCCTCCAGAATCACGGATACTGACGATCGCACGAGCGGGCTCATTGACGACGAGCTCTTCGCGAAGAGAAATCCAAATATCACCTTCGCCGTCTATTGCTTGCGAAGCGTTTGTCAAAATATTCATAAAGACTTGATTCAACTGGCTCGCGTAACAAAGAACTTCTGGAACTTCACGGAAATCGGTGTGCACTCGCACGCGGTTTTTCAACTCACCCGCAATCAGTCTCAGAGTATTTTCAATTCCTTCTCGAAGGCTGACTTTTTTAATCTTGGCTTCTTCAAGTCGAGAGAAGTTTCGCAAACCAAGGACGATATCACGCGTGCGGCGAGCGCCATCTTCGCATGAAGTGATCAGGCGTGGGAGATCCTCAATAATGTATCCGTAGTCGGCCGCCTCTTTGACTTCAGCAAGGCACTTAGGGTTCTTCTCAACCGCTTCGATAATTTCAATCAACTTCACTGAGTACTCGCGAAGATGAGTCATATTGCTGTAGATAAACCCAATCGGGTTATTCAGTTCGTGCGCAATTCCGGCAACTAACTGACCAAGGCTCGCCATCTTGGTTGAGTGCACCAAACGAGCCTGCGTTTCTTTTAATTCGACGTAAGCTAGTTCAAGTTCTTTTATTTTCTTTTCGAGTTCCGTCTTTGCCTGATAGATTCGCTGACTCATCTCATTGAAACTCTCAGTGAGAACTCCAATCTCTGTGTCGGTCGAAACCGGAATCTCGATCGGTCGGTCGCCGATTTCGGTTTGCTGAAGTCCGTCGACCAGATCATAAATAGGCTTCACAATAATTCGCGTGGCCGCTATCGATGAGAGAATAAGCAGAAGTCCAATTGCCCCGAGCATTGTGAAAAATGCGTAATTCACATTTTGAAGAACTGCTCTAGCCTTTTGTTTTGAGGCTCCAAGCCCGATCACAAAACCACTGTCGCCCCATTTGACCGGCGCGGTGATAAAGCCATACGGTTCGTCACGAAGATTGAGATCAAAAAATCCATGGGCGTTATTTGAAATCACCGCTTTTGCAAAACCATCTTTTGGATAGAGTGCAAAATCGGGATGCGAACCGCCCACTATGTTTCCTTTGTTATCAAATAAAATCATCTCAAGGCCTAAG
>JAYVND010000358.1:0-1606 GCA_043758635.1 Bdellovibrionales bacterium | reverse complement strand
ACCAGTCCCGTAACGATGCAGCCACTCTTGGTTGTTGATGAGATGGAGTATACCAATGGAGCGTCGTAAAGGGCGTGCGGGTTTAATTCTTGGATCCTACGCTGCATTCCCGCCCCTGGGTTCTGCTTCCGCCACTCAGTTTGGTGGCCCAGAAAATGAATCCGGCGCTCGTGTCGACCCACGTGGCGACTTATCTGTCGACTTACCTGTCGACGTTCGTGATGGAGGTCAGGCGGATTTTCAACGTCAAGTCCGTGATCTCCCGTTTGTTTCAGGGCTTGAACTTCCGTATTCGCGAATGGGTCTCTTAAAAAATTCATCGGGACTCGATGCTCATGAACAACTCGGGTTTGGTTGGAAGCTCGTGGTGACCTTTTTGCCGGCGCAAATGGAGCATATGGAGCTCGATCCCAGTTTTGGATTGGCGTCTTCGAATGAAAATTCAAGACGTGCAGCAGTTCTCGAAGTCCAACGATTGATGAGCGAATTGAAAGTACTCCTCACGCAGCGCCCGGATGTCGAGCTGCTCGGAATTTCACTTCCGACGGGACCCCGCGTTCTGTATGCGACAAAAGGGGCCGTTGTTGAGAACGAACCAGTGGATAGCTCCGCCAGGGCTTTGCGGGAGTCTCTCGTTGAGCTGAGAGCGCTTGAGCTTTTTAAAAAAATAAATTTAGAGCACTGCGATGCGAAGACAGGCGTGGGTCCAATTGCAAAAGGATTTTTGTCGATTGAAGATGAAATCGCAGCCGCCCGCGATTTTGGTTTAGGACTCGTAATCAACTGGGGGCGGTCGGCAATCGAAGGTCACAGCGCAAAAACGCCAGAGGAGCATTTGCAAAAAATTGCCTCGGAGGCGAAGATCCAGTCGCAGCCATCTCTTGTGAGAGGCTTGATATTATCGGGTGCGGCGATTCAGCATCCACTTTACGGTGAGTGGCTCGACACGCATGCACCAATTCGTGAGGCGTTTGGTCTTCCGGGTTTTGAAATTCAAGATGAAGATCTTGGAGGCGACCCACGCTTGCTCCTCAGCCTAAGCGAAGCCCGTGCCTGTTGGGATTTGGTGACCCAATCCGCAGGTCAGACGAGAGCATTTGTCGGCGTAAAAGTTCAGCCTCTCCCGCGCAGTTTGAGCGTTGAGGAACGATTAAAATTTCTCAAGCGACACCTGGAGAAACTCCACGCAGTGCTTGGCTTGAAGTGATCGACCAGGAGAGCCATGCGAGCCCAGCATTTGAAACAACTTTTGTTATCACTGCTTGCAATCCAACTTTTCAGAAAACGATTCCGAAAAAAGAGCTGAAACCTTAATTAACATCGAAATAAAAAAGGGAATAAAAAAGGCCGCTCGAGTCGAGCAGCCTTTGAGAGTCAGTGTCATACTTATGCCTGAGCGAAACGCATCATTCGGTCAAAATTAGATTTTGAGATCCGTGCGATTCGTGATCACTTTATGGCAGTGACCCCATTTTACGGCTTGCTCAGGTGTCATCCAACTGTCGCGGTCGAGCGCTTTTTTAACCTCATCAATGTTGCGTCCACATTCGCGGACGTAGAGATCAACAATGCGGTCTTTTGTTTCAATCAAATCACGAGCGTGAAT
>JAYVND010000357.1:0-1606 GCA_043758635.1 Bdellovibrionales bacterium | reverse complement strand
ATCGAAGGGGCCGCCGGGCAAATAACGAAGCATCGTAAACGTCAGGGTTGCGACCACCCAAATGACAAAAGCGGCTTCAAGCAGACGCCCCACGACGTATTTGAGTCGGCCACTGACGATAACGGTTGCGGCAAGCGAGACAAACCACCAAAGACTCGCAAATAACCAAAATCCACGTGGGTAATTGAGGTCGGAGAGATCAACGAAAACTGCAGCCGCGATAAAAAGAATGGAGCCCCATGCGAGCGCGCGGCCCCAGGGAAGCTTTTTGCTCTCGGCAATTCGAATGTTTGAGCCAGTCGGCTCGTTAATAGAATTGGCACTCACGGTTTGATCTCCACGTTTTTATACTCATAGGCATCGAGATGGTTGAACGGTGCATTGCGCAGACGTTTGCTCACGAGCATATGCGAAACGCCGGCAAAAAGAGGAATCACTGCAGCGTCCTCCTCGGTCAGGATTCGCTGCGCCTCGTGATAAAGCTGTTTGCGCAAATCTCGATTCGTCTCGGTGCTGGCATCGGCAACGAGTTTATCGTAGGTCGGATTTTTCCAACGGCTGCGGTTGTTCTCCGAATTCGAGAGCATTACGCCCATGAAATTATCTGGGTCGGGATAGTCGGCAGCCCAGCCAAAGCGGTAGATCTGTGGTGGATCATTCTTCAGTGCCTTTAAATAAACTTTCCACTCTTCGTTTTTCAGCTCCACTTTGATGCCGAGATTGCGGCTCAGCTGAGCCTGCATATTCTCGCCTATCTTTTGATAATCTTCGGCCGTGTTGAAGCGAATTTCGATACGCGCAAGATTGTCGACTGATTTTAAACCAAGCTCCTTCAAAGCGATTCGGAGTTCGGACTTGGCTTTTGCCTCACTGAACTTCAACCCGACTCCGTTTTCTTCATAACCCAAAAGTCCAGGGACCAACCAACCACTCAACGGAACTTGGCCACCGTCGAGAATTTTGACAATCTCACTTCGATCAATGGCGTGCACAAGTGCGCGGCGCAGATGGACGTTGGTGAGCGGTGGCTTTTCGACATTGAAGCCGTAATAAGTCTGCACCATGATGCTGGTCTCTTTGTACTCAGGTCGTTTGCGCAGAAGTTTCAACTGCACGGATGGTAGGTGATAAACAGAATCGAGTTGGCCCGCATCAAAGAGCGAGATCGATGTCTGTTGCTCTTGCACGATATACTGCACAATATGTTTAATCTTTGGTTCGCCCCCAAAGTAAGTGGGATTTGAATCATAAACAATTGCCTTGTCGTGTGCCCAGTCACGAATTTTAAAAGCTCCAAGCGTGACGAGGTTTTTAGGCTCAACCCAAGCTTCTCCGTACTTTTCGATCAAATCCAAACGCACCGGATATGTTGCGACATTCGCAACTAGCATTGGGAAATAACCCATTGGCTTTGCGAGATGCACCGTAAGCTGGTGCGAGCCCGTAATTTCGAAGCCGACTTTGTCCCACGGTATTTTTCCGGCGTTGTAGGCTTCAGCATTTAAAACCGGGAATAGAAAATTCGGGACATCACTCGCCGTCTTCGGATCGAGCAAGCGGTGGAAGCCGTCAATCACGTGCTGAACGGTGAGCGGAACTCCATCCG
>JAYVND010000356.1:0-5289 GCA_043758635.1 Bdellovibrionales bacterium | reverse complement strand
AGAGTCTCAAAGCAGCCAATTCAAGGTTGGAACCTAAAAAGATCGGCGAAGTTAAAAACGTTCTTTGAACGAAACGTCGCTTAACCTGCCGCCATTGTGATTAAAGTAAATCACGCGACCCACATTCCAAGGCATCGTGTGTGCAAAAATATAGTAATCGAGAGGCGACGCCTGGTAGTGCGGTGTCAGCCAAAAATGCGGATAAATGTTTGCTTTTTGAAGATCATAGAAACCTGCCTCAAGTCGATCGAGGACGAAGTCTGAACTGTCCTGCGCCAAAATACTATTATGTTTCGAATCCCAGAATTCGAAGTCGTCGCCGGATACCGCTGAAAATGGATTCCGCATCTCCCCCAACTGGTGAGTGGATCCGTGCCAGATCATTCCCGCGCGCTCTGTCTTCATCTCTTTGATGAACTGCATGAATTCGGGAACATGCCAAAGCGGCACCATCTCTTCGTTTGTGCGACGAGTGTATTCATTCAGTGGATCAAAAAAGATCGGAATAAGTGAAATATGGATTGGAACTTGCTCGCTCTTTAATGCGGCGGCCATCGCCGTGAGTGACGGAATGGGCACAAGAGGATGCACATCCTCCATTCTTACTAGCGCCAAATGATCTTTGCGGCGCGGCTTCTCTTTCAGGATATCAAACAGCACATCGGCGAATACCAAGTAGCGATCTGCCTCGTGCATAAAGCTAAATGGAACGTCAGCGATAAAAAAACGGTTTTGGTTCTGAATGATGTATGGACGAGTCTCGCCGTTTCCGTTGTGCTGGGCCGTCGCCAAAATCTGCGTAGGCATGTTCGGTTGATCAGCAACAGGAACTTTTGCGCGGTTGATCGGATCAAGTTCAACCATCTCGAATCCCGCAAGAAAGAGCTTCGGGTCGTCTTTTGAGTACTTACCGTATTTGTAAAATGTCTCACCTTTGTAGAGGATATTTTTAAAAAACGTAGGCTGGTGCGCCGCATCGAGTTCATCGGTATCGAGCTTGCTTAAGTTTGCATATTGATAACCAAACATTCGACTCAACTGATTCGGCTGAAAATTCCAAATATTGTATCCGAGCCAAGCGACCTGTTTAGTGGTTGTCTGAAAGTCCGCATAAAATTCGGGAGGAACTTGATTGTTGAAGTAGCTTCCGATGTAAAAACTTGCGCGGCAGCGTTCGATGTCGCCTTTTTGGTAATACTCAATGGGGCTTACAATCTGTTGGTATTGCGGAAAGTGCCCGAGAAGATTCTGCAGCAAAGTCGCGTAGGTCTTTCCCATCCAGTAGGTCGAGTCACGGGTCTGATCATAGTAGACGTTGACGCACATAAAGTCCGCACCGGGTGCTGCCCGAGTGGGAAGACTGGAGACTGAAATGCCCAACTGGAGGAGCGAAAGCAAAAGCAGTCGGATAAATTCGGCGCGAGATTTTGGCTTCATAGATTTGATTGCTCCAAAGGGGCCACGACAGACAATAAAGAAGATTTGACTTGCAGCTGACGCGGCGAAATCAAATCGGCGATAATTCGCGGCTGGGGAATCGGAGCGCCGAAACTCTCTGGTAGTTCATGAGCGGTTTTCTCCCAGCGCGGCGCAAGGCCCGTGCGCTTTGCAAGATGATAGTTTTTGAATGCGTGAAAACTCGCCACGGCGTTTATACACATTCCGATTGGCCAACGAATTGGCACCGCCCAAACATGTTTTAAGGCGTGCACGCGCGCGACGCAACGAGCTCTCTGCACAACGCGAATAACCATGTTGAGGCCATTCATTCCGGCCAGTATCACGAAGAACTGCGAGTGAAGAGCCGGTGGTAAAACAAATAGCCCTGTTGCCGAGAGAGCAAAACCCACAAGCGTGATCAATCCCAATATCATCATGATGCTATTGAGCGGGCCGCGACGATCGCGGAAAAAGAAGTAGCGATCAATCCACTCCCCGTTCCAGCCCAAGTTGTCGCGACCTTGAAAAGCAATGCCGAGTGTCCAACGAGTTTTCTGACGGATTGACGTTTTAACGGTGCTCGGAAAATATTCGCGTGTCGCAACAAAATCGCGATTGCCGTTGAGATCTGTACGGTAGCAGCAAACGAATTTACTTTTTAATCCCAAGGATTTTGTGCGCAAACCGAGGTCGTAATCTTCGGTCAGAGTGTCTTCACGCAGGAGGCGCCCTTCGGTGCGCAAAGTGTAGGATAAAACCAGTCGGCGAGAAAGAGCGGTGCCCACGCCGGCCGAAGGGATTGCAGCGCCGAGACGCTCACGCACGAGCAGATCTTTGGTATGCGCTTCAGAGAATTCCTCGAGGTAAGTGCCGCGGGTCCAACTGGTAAACGGCACATCGAAGGAGAAGACGGGAGTCTGAACAAAATCAGCGGTAAGGGACGCCTCGTTGATCACTTGGAGCGCGAGCGGATGCAAAACATCTTCCGAATCCTGCATCAAAAAGAGATCATACGTGAGCCCAGTTGCGCGCTCGGCTCCCAGCACCGTACGAACAATCTCATTCAACATCTGACCTTTGGTAGTTGGTCCATGCTTTGAATTTATGACTGCAACGACATTTGAATTTTCGCGCTGAAGGCGCAGCGCCAATTCGAGAGTTGAATTGTCGTTCGGGTACACACCCAAAAAAAACGTGTAGTTTTGGTAATCAATTTGCGCAAGATTGCCGTTGATCATGCGCTCCAAAATTTTGTGCTCTTGCCAATTCGCTATCATGATCGCGATTCGCTTCTGCGGAAGCCTTCGGAGTCGAAGCTCGTCTCGGAAAGTGAGCTCTCGCGGTTTAAGACCAAAAAACATTGCACACAAGTCAATCCACAAGTCATCGCAAGTAAAAAACAAGCTACCAACAACCGCAAAGAGCGCGATTAAACAAAATATATTTTCAAACTGAGAGGTACTGAAAATTGTAAGCATGCTTAAAAACGACCGCCAAAAACTAGAAATCCTTCGAGCCCATCTTTTGCTTGATGCCCAGCTGGTGAGCCCATGCTCGATAAGGTGATTGGACGGTAGGTGAAGAGCGATCCTGTCCATCCGTGAAAACTCACGCTGCCGCGACCGCCTCCGCGAAATTGCAAGCGCCCGGGTCCAAGATTTTGGAGGTCAGGAGATGTGAACTCATTCAGCTCAGTGTAAATGGAGAGTGTGAGCCTTTTGAATTGCCCGGCATTCCATTCACTGCGAACGAAACCAGAAGTCGAAGGGATCACGGTAAACCGTGGAATCGTTACGATTTCGCCGTAGACTTCGGTGTCGAATCGTTTTTTTGCCGATGCCCATATTCGGCCTGCCGCGATACCTACACGCGGATCGCTGACTGCACGCTTGAATTGAAGCGAGCGCTCAGCTTGAGCGGCTCTGTAACGATATTCACCCCAGATCGTCATATATGATAGCGGGCGATAAAGAACACCGAGCTCTGGGCTCGTTGCGTTCTCAAGCATAGGTGCCGCGCCCTCGGCGTTAAAACTTCTTTCGAGGACGGCACCTAGGTAGAGGCGGGTGGCCAATGTTCCAAGCGGATACTCATGCCGAACGCGAAGCATTTCCGATGCACCGGCTTGCGTGTTTTGATAGAAGGCTTCAGAATAAACCTCGTTCGATTCAATGAGTTGCGCTGCAGTGGCACTGAGTTCAATCGGTTTGAGTCGCACCGACATACTCGGCTCAAGATCGACGGGAGTCGACGCGTGCACGACGGTCTTGAACATCAGGCCTATGAGCGCTGAGGCCAGCAAACGTGCAATCGGGAATTTTTTGTCTGTTCTTACTTTGTTCTGCATGGGTGTCGAGTTTCTATTGGACATCATGACGATTTGCTATCAATTACTTGCGACGTTAGAACGTGCCCTCATTTTTACATGTCCATGAAGCTTTTTAGGGGTTGTGATGCGCAAAAGAGTTATATTCGTTTTCGGAACTCGCCCAAAAGCGATCAAAATTGCTCCGATCATTCGATTGGCGAAAGAGAGTCCGGCGCTTGAAGTTCTCGTTTGCTCGACGGGCCAGCATCGAGAGATGCTCAATGCCGTCCTCGAGGTTTTCGAAATCAATCCTGACTTCGATTTCCAATTAATGAAGCCCGGGCAGACTCTCAAGGACATCACGGTTGCAGTACTTGAGAATCTCACCGAGATCGTGCGACGCGAAAAGCCCGACTGGATCGTTGTGCAAGGTGACACCACAACGGCCATGGCTGCATCCCTCTGCGGCTTCTACGAAAAAATTCGCGTGGCGCATGTCGAAGCAGGCCTGCGAACGCAAGATCGTTTTTCACCTTTTCCTGAGGAATTCAACCGGCGAGTGACGGCGCTTATTGCTGACCTTCACTTTGCACCAACCGAACCCGCGGCCGAGAACCTTCGCCGGGAGGCGCTTCCACCCAACTCGATCGTTGTCACCGGAAATTCCGGAATCGATGCGCTTCTCTATGTTGATAAAAAACTTAACACTGACCTTGCGATGAAGTCGTCGTTTGAGAACCGTTTTGGATTTCTCGATCCAACTCGAAAAATGATTCTCGTCACCGTTCACCGGCGCGAGAGTTTTGGAGAGCCGATGCGACATGTCTTTCAAGCACTCAAAACGCTCGCCGACCGAACCGATGTACAAATTGTGATCCCACTTCATCCAAATCCAAATGTTAGATTAGCTGCTAACGATGTATTGGGTAGATCGGCACAGTGGTGGAAACCGATTGAAACTCTGAATTCAGCTCCAATCATTCTACTTGAACCGCAACAGTACCTCGAATTTGTTTACCTGATGAAGAAGTGCTATTTCATCATCAGCGACTCAGGTGGGATTCAAGAAGAAGCGCCTACGCTCGGAAAGCCGGTCCTTGTTGTGCGCGAGAGCACCGAGAGGCCTGAAGCTATTGAGGCCGGAACCTCAAAGTTAGTTGGCACCAACGCTGAACTGATCTGCCGTGAGGCGACGGTGTTGCTCGATAGTCCTGCCGCTTACGCAGAAATGGCCCGCGCTGGAAATCCTTATGGTGACGGAACGGCCAGCACGAAGATCTTAAAATCGATACTTTCATTTGCGGACGCGCGGGTTACAACGTGAGATCGAAATACGCTTTGAAGATAAACTATTTGAATCGACGTTTGAACTTCCTAAATCGTATCAACGTTCAAACCGCAGTTGAAACTCAGACGGTCAGCGACAAGGTGACTCATCTCATTGCGCTCGCGCTGATTGCTGCACTTCTTGCTCATTCTCCCACAGCGCGAGCAGCCGCCTCACTTAAGATCCTGCCGCCCTTAACAGGGGCATACACGGG
>JAYVND010000355.1:0-5333 GCA_043758635.1 Bdellovibrionales bacterium | reverse complement strand
TGTGAGTAGAAGCCAAAGCCTGCGAGCGAGCCGATGGCGGCTGAACACCAGACGGTTGCGGCAGTGTTGAGTCCTCGGATTGTGGGTCCCTCTTTCATAATAACGCCTGCGCCCAAAAAACCAATGCCCGAAACAATGTAAGAAGCGATTCGACTCTGGTCACCGCCGGTCGGGATCATCTGCGAAAGAGAAACAAAGAGCGATGCTCCCGCGGAAACCAGCGCATTTGTTCTCAGTCCCGCCATGCGTTGCCGCCATTGTCTTTCGACTCCGACCACCGACCCCAGCAATACTGCAGCTCCAACCCTGATCACGAAGTCCAAATCATTCATTTCGATACCCTGCTGTGTTTAATCCCGGTAAATATCTTGTTCGCGACATAAATCTTTTTTAAACTGGTCGGACACAGATGCTGTATGCAAAACCGTTTGTCACTTGCCCTCGACAATTCCTTTTAAAAGAAAAAAGATTCGAGTGTAACCACAAATTGAAGCGGAAGCTCCGATCACCGTGCGCGTTCATTGTCGAAGCTCTTGCCTACAAAACCGCTGGCGCCACTCCTAATCACTATCGCCGTACCTGTACCACTCACGACAACTGAACCTGCAAAACAAATATTTTTAGGCAATGGTTGAGCCACGTTTTGATCATCATGGCATTGAACAGACTTCTGCATGAGTGAAGAGTCACCCGTCACCAAGATTTCGCTGACCAGAAGTTCTTTCGCTTCAATGAGAAGAACATCAGTCGCTACTTGACCGCCAGCACGAAGCATGACAAGATCACCGGTCACTATCTCCGACAGCGGTAGTTCTATTTTGTCAATCATCCAAACTTCACGACGATTCAAAAAAAATTTGCCAGTTCGACGAAGGGTGGTCATCGTTGCAAGATCTGCGTTGTTAAACAATTGCGATGCCATCCTTCGATGCGGCACTTGGAAAAAGCGTAAACTCAGAGTCACTAACGCAAATAAACCCGAAAGCGCGGCTGCTGTTCGTTCTTTGAAGATGAGGAAAACAAAGACAATAAATATCGTCAGCACAGCAATCACTGATTGAGCGAAAGAATTGGACAGTTGGTTGAGTAGCGACTTTTGATTTAAGACATTTTCATCATATCGTTTTAAAACTTTATTTTCAGAAACCTGTTCTGGAGTTAGTCCATCAATATTGCCGTGGAGAATTCGCATTGCCGCGTCGACAGGCATAGTGGCCAGCCGGCGATAGTACACCCTCTCGAAAGAATAAGAGGATGGCGAAAACGAATTTTTCACACTTTTTGGAAATCGAACAAAGGTTGCCTCATTCTGATCATTTCGTTTCGCGATTCCTGACAACATCTAGGCTCCCTGAAGACCATTTTCAGTTTCTGCGGGCTCCATCAAATTTCAAAGTATAGATATACCTTGAGGAACAGTTGGCAATCCTAATTCTGCACGCGAATCGTTTTTTAGGTTCATATTTTTGAAATATACCCTACCCCCTATACCTAAAGGCAACTGAGGGGGTTCCTTCAGCTTCAATTAGCGCCGCAGTTGATGCGGCTCCGGAAGTTTTCCCAAAATTGAGAAAGACAGATGACTGACGCTTAGGGTGAGGCCGCTCACATTTCGCATACCCCCCTAAGTATAATTGCGACAGAATTTTGAATCTTTAATACAAAAACGTTGCTCGTGCTTCAGAATTCAATTAGCCTTACCGAATGGCAGTTGGTCGATTTTTTGGCGCGCTCATTTTGAGATGAGATCGCGGTGTTCCATGTCAACTGTGCAAGCTTTAACCAATGGAGAAAGAATGGACGAAGGCCCCAGTAGCGAAATTCTAAAACGCTCGGCTGCGGGTGCCATTCGTTTCTAAACCTCCATACGGTTAGAATCCGAAACGGCTTCCGCGAGGTATAAAACTTAACGGAAGCACGTGATCTTCAGAACTACGTGCATAATCGAAATAAGGCTCTGGCGCGATACTCAGCAGACAGGCGCATGGCGCTTTTCTGACTCGAGCTCAATAACGGAGCCTTCAGTTCGGAGATCTTATGCAGAATCGCCAGTTCGAGGAATTGGAATTATTGTTTAAAGAAGCAGAGTTTGAAGTTCAGCATGGCGCGAGGTTGGAAAAAACCCGAACAAGGGCGCAAAGTGCCGGGCTCGCGCTGAGTGTGATTGACTCAGAAGTAAAATCGAAACACTCGCGAGCCGTGATGGAAGCATCTTCGCCTTTCACCTTGGCTCACAACTTTGTGAGTCTCATGCGAGCCTACGCGGTCTATCGAGAGACGCAACGGTTGGTGCGGAGGGCTGGCATAAGATGATGCCCGTGAAGGTTAAGGAAGACCGGCCGAGTGAAACAAAGCCAGTGCATGTCCAAGTCGCGGGTCGGGCCCGTTTCTTTGTCGATCGTCTCAGGTACGACTCGCTTTTTGAAGGCTATGTCGAGTCCACTTTTCATGACTCAGAGTTCGACTTCGAGGTGACTGCTAGCAGCGTAACGGGGAACGTGCTGATCCTATTTCCAGAAAAGATGACTTGGCGAGATGTGCAGCCGATTCTCGAGCAAGTGTGCGTAAAATACCATCAAGAAGACCCTCGGCATTTAAAAGCGCGTGCTTCTCAAAATCCCTTTAAATCCCATGGGAAAAGGCGGAGGCGTAAAAGAAAGCCGGGCGCTCACCTGACTGCGGTTGTTCGCCCTTCCGAAGACCTGACCAAATGGCATTCCCTTGCCGAGATTGAAATTCTTAATACGCTTGGGACATCGCCTGTTGATGGCCTATCGACTGAGCTCGTTGAGAATCAGCGTGCAAAACACGGCATCAACCAACTTACTCAGGCCCATCGGCGTACCGGTACAGAGATTTTCTCAAGCCAATTCAAGTCTCTGCCAGTGGGGCTGCTGGTTGGCTCGGCGATGCTATCGCTTGTGACTGGCGGGGCATTTGAGGCTGTCGTTATCTTGGCGGTGGTCGGTGCAAATGCGTGCATAGGTTATAAGACCGAAAGTCTCGCCGAGAAAACCATCAACTTGCTCGCGTCATTAAGTCCGCCGCAACTGTTGGTCATTCGGGACGGGGCAGCGGTGAAAGTTACGAGCCACGAGCTGGTTGTCGGCGACGTTTATCTTTTGACACCTTGGTTGGCCGTACCAGCCGACGCAAGATTGCTGAAAGCAGAGTCTCTCTTTTTAGATGAGTCGGCACTCACCGGAGAGAATATGCCGGTTTCAAAAAAAATTGGCGTGATAAGTGCGGCCACATCCTTAAGCGACCGTATCAATATGGTATATAGAGGTACTTTAGTAACGGGCGGATCGGGGATCGCAATTGTCATTGCAGTGGGAGATCAGACTGAACTTGGTAAGATCCAAAACCTGGTACAGGACACTGAGCATTTTTCCACGCCTATTCAACACCAGCTCGAGTCACTCACAGGTCAGCTCATTGCTTTGAGTGGTGGACTTGGATTGGCGATTTTTGGGATGGGTCTCCTTCGCGGGTTCAGTTTAATCGAGATGCTTAAAATGTCTCTCACTCTCGCGGTTGCCGCCGTGCCTGAAGGGCTTCCGACAATGGCGACGGTCTCTCTCACTCAGAGTGCGAGTCGAATGAAAGACCGGAAGGTCCTGGTGAGAACACTCGGAGCAGTTGAGGCACTGGGTGCCACTCAGGTCATCTGTTTAGATAAAACCGGCACGTTGACCATGAACCATATGTCAGCTTTGCGAATCGCTGCGATCGGTGAGAATTGGCACTCGGAAAATGGTGTGTTTGTAAGTGATTCACAAGGTGCTCCCTGGTTCAGTACGAGCTGCGTGATCGCCGAAATGCTTTTAGTGACCGTTCTTTGCAGTGAAGTCAGAATTCAGAAAACTGAGTCGGGCGAGACCGCTTTCAATGGAAGTCCAACTGAGGTTGCTTTGATCGAGTTAGCCCAAGCTGCTGGCGTCGACGTATTATCCTTGAGGGAAAAATACCCTTTCCGAGGTCAGCAGCTGAGAACTGAAGAAAAAAGCTACATGGCAACTCTTCACGATCAACCTCAAGCTGCAAACGAGAATGAGAGCGAAAACCAGCTCATTGTGGTGAAAGGAAATCCCGAAGAGGTGCTTGAACTCTGCGCGAGCTATTTCTTGAATGGCGAAATCAAGACACTCACTCCGGAACTGAAGGCAAGTATCTGTGCCAAGAATGAAGAGCTGGGTGGAGACGCGCTTAGAGTTCTGGGTATGGCTCTGAGGCGAGTGGCGCCTTTATCTGACTTTGAGAATTTTAAGGTCGATGGACTTGTCTGGCTCGGCATGATTGGCATGGCCGATAGGCCGCGCGAAGGTATTAAAGATCTGATCGCATCCTTCCACGCGGCTGGGATCAAGACGGTGATGATCACTGGCGATCAAAGTGCAACTGCGGCAGCCATCGGTCGAACTCTCGGAATCTCAGGTCAAGAGGAGCTCCGCATTTTTGACTGGAGCGACTACGCAAGCGTTGATCCAAAAGAGCTGATTGAGATTTCTCGGCGGACACATGTTTTTGCTAGGGTAAGCCCTGGAGAAAAGCTTCGCATCGTTCAAGCGATTCAAGCCAGCGGTAACGTCGTGGCGATGGTTGGGGACGGCATCAACGATGCGCCAGCATTGAAAGCAGCTGATGTCGGAATCGCCATGGGATTTAAAGGCTCCGACGCTGCCAGAGATGTGGCCGACGTCGTGATTCTTGATGATCGACTTCAAAGCTTATTGCCGGGGATCGAACTAGGGCGAACCACCTACGATTCAATCCAAAAGGCGGTGAATTACCTAATCACCACAAATATGAGTGAAACACTCCTCATGTTTTTTTCTATCGCCGCTGGCATGGGACAACCACTTAGCTCGATGCAGATTCTGTGGATCAACTTGATTTCAGATCTATTTCCCGCAATGGCACTGGCGCTTGAGATGCCCGACTCGAAAGTGCTGGAACGGACTCCTCGGTCTGCAAGCGAGCCTTTGCTTGATCAAGATGATATCCGTCAAGTTGCAGTCGAGGCGTCGGTGATGAGCTTGGCCGCTTTACTGGCCTACAGTTACGGTTATCACCGTTACGGAAATAATCAGAAATCGCAGACGATCGCTTTCACAAGTCTAGCTGTTTCTCAGCTTTTGCATACATTGAGCGCGAGATCCGATTCGCGAAGCGCCTTTGATGATTCTGTTAAGGCAAATCGCTACGTCACGTTGGCAGTAGGTGCAGGCCTTTCGCTCCAGACTCTCCCACTCGTTGTTCCGGCGCTGAGGACTCTCCTTCGCGTGGCACCGCTTGGAATTTTAGACTTGGGTGTGAGCCTTGGCGGTGCG
>JAYVND010000354.1:0-5346 GCA_043758635.1 Bdellovibrionales bacterium | reverse complement strand
AGTCCTGCAAACCGGTGGAAACATGCTACTTCTTGATGAACCGACCAACGATCTGGATGTGAACACCATGCGCGCGCTCGAGGAAGCATTGCTTGAGTTCGGCGGATGTGCGGTTGTGATTTCTCATGATCGTTGGTTCTTGGACCGTATCTGCACGCATATTTTAGCGTTTGAAGGCGAGAGCCAAGTTTACTTTTATCCTGGCAATTACACGGAGTACGAAGAAGATCGTAAAAAGCGTTTGGGTGATGCGGCTCTCGAGCCAACGCGAATCCGTTATAAAAAGATCAGTAAGCATTGATCTGTAAGATCAGTAAGCATTGATCTGTAAGATCAGTAAGCATTAATCTGTAAGATCAGTAAGCATTAATCTGCTTAGTTGGCGGTTTCAGCTGAACCGCCTCAAACCGGAAATTGGTATGAAATAGGAAAGGCTCGAAACTCTGGTTTTGGGCCTTTTTTTTAGATCGCTTTGCAGTCGGAGAGGATTGCAACAGCCTCTGAGAGTTCAGCGAAACGCTCATTGAGTCTCGCGATTTCTTGTGGCGACGCACTGAGATGGCGATCGGGATGAGTCTTAAAAGCTGCATGTTTCCAGGATTTTTTCAATTCGCTCATAGTGAAAGTTTTGGCCAAGTTTGCTCCAACCGAGTTTAAGAGTTGAAAAGCGAAATGCTCGACTGAAGTACTCGGTTGATAGAGTGGTTCCGCTGCGATTTCTGGCGCACCAACAAGCGGGGATCCCGCCGTTTTTTCAGTGGCCGATTTATTCGTTTGCGCGGCTGGTTTCATGACAGGGCCTGTTTGGTATTGTCTCGACGCGAAGTGGGTGAATGAAGAGTGTGATTGGTGCATCGGACGAGCGTTGAGGTGGGTCACAAGCCAAGTGCCCAGCTGTTCATGACGAGTGGTCGCACGAAGACGCTGTGGCGCCACTTCGCGATCGAGACGAGCCTGGTTTTCAAGGTCAAGCTCTCGACGCAAATCACTTTGAATGTCTTTTCGAACTTCAGACTTCAAGACTTCGAAAAATGTTTCATTCTTCATGCTCAACTTAACGGTCTAAAGTGAGAATTCAAGGAGGCGACTCAGGCCTGGAAAAGGTCGAGAGACTTCGGTCGTGCTGGCAACCCATGAGTGAGGTCGTGCTCCTAAAGTGACCCGAAGGTAAGTGAGAAATCTGGCCCAAATCTGGCCCAAATCTGGCCAAAATCTGGCCAAAATCTGGCCAAAATCTGGGCCAGAAAGTAGGCCAGAAGCCGTGTGTGACCTCCGGCTCAGTGGATGGCCGTTGGGCGCTGATTGAACTCAGACTCGGTTCGTTTATAATCTCATTCGATTTATCTGAATTTTGATGCACAGTTCGCTTAAGCAAAGAGAAGTCAGAGGTTCCTTGTCATTCATCTTTTCAAAAGCGATTGGAATCTGAGACATAAGCTTTGCGGCGAGTCTAGATTTGGCTGAGTTAATTAGCTTGCTTGCCCAGGGTAAAATCCCCGTTCCAGAGATTCTTCCCAAGGGAAATCGGCTGTCTCGCAGAACTACACAGGGAAAAGCTGGAGAAAGCTCTGCATTTTTACTTGGACAAAAAAATCTCTTCGCTATCATGAATTCAACTCGAGATTGAAACTGCGTTTTTACCTACTGGCTTTCAAGATTTTGGAAGAAGTTTTTTGTGAAGCAGTTGAAGCAGGAAAAGCAGTGGACGAAGCGGATCTCGAATCAACCACAATGAGTCGTTTACGAACTCATTCCAAGGAGACACATGGCTAAAAAAGCTGCTAAAAAAGCTGCGAAAAAGACAACGGCAAAAAGTACGACTCAGAAAGCTACCGCAAAAAAAAGCCGCTAAGAAAGTTCCAGCTAAAAAAGCGGCTCCGAAATCTGCTTCAAAAGCTACGATGTCGCCTTCGAAGAATGCCACGCTTAAAGCGTCTGCTCAACCAATGAAGGCAACGACCAAAAAAGCTGCTGCTCCGAAAAAAGCGAAACGCACTCTCAGCCCAGCACTTAAAGCCCCGTACATTCCAAGCGCACAGCTTGCTGAAATCGTTGGCGCCGCTCCACTCCCGCGCCAAGAAGTTGTTTCGAAACTCTGGAAGTATATCAAAAAGAACGGTCTTCAAGATCGTCAGAACATCAACGCAGATGACAAATTGAAGTCAGTTTTCAGCAACAAAAAAGTTGTGACAATGTTTGAAATGCAGAAGCATATCTCTAAGCATTTGACGAAAGCCTAGCGAGAGCTTGGACAGATCGTGGTCAGTGCAAGGTCAAGCGCTGGTTAGCGCTTGACTGGCAATTCTAACGACTCTTTACGGGCTCTGAGAGACCAAGTTGAGATGATTATCACGGGACTCTAACGACGCTCTGAAGCCGCTCTGAGAGCACTTGAAGGTGCAATCTGTGTCCCCAGAAAAGCCCACGGTAAACCGTGGGCTTTTTCGTCTTTCTCTGCTATGACCTAATTCAAATGACTACAAAGACCCAAGAAGAGATCAAAATCATGTCGGCCGTGTGTAAACTTGCGGCTCAGACGCTGTATCACGCTGCCAAGTTTGTTCGCGCAGGTATCACCACCGATGAGCTTGATAAAATTGCTGCCGATTTCGCGGCATCGCATGGCTCCAAGTCGGCGCCGCTCGGCTACCACGGGTACCCAAAGTCCATCTGCACTTCTGTGAACGATGTGATTTGCCACGGTTTGCCCGATGAAACGGTCTTGAAAGACGGCGATATTATCAATCTTGATATCACGTGCCTCAGAGACGGGTTTCATGGCGACACTTCGGCGACCTTCTTCGTCGGTGAAGTCTCGGAGCGTGCTCGACGCATCACCGAAGTCGCTAAAGAAGCGATGGACCGTGGCATTGAAGCCATCACGCCAAATGGCATGACTGGCGACATTGGTTTTGCCACCAGTAAGTATGTAACCAAAACTGGTTTTCACGTGGTTCGCGAAATTGGCGGCCACGGCATCGGTCGAGTTTTCCATGAAGAGCCGTTTGTTCCAGCCTGGGGCAAAAAGGGGCGGGGAGACCGCCTGCGCCCTTGGGGTTGCATCACGGTTGAGCCGATGGTGAACGAGACGGCTGCAGCCCTGGTGGAGCACGACATCGCTGGATCATCGGTGAAATATTACACGACAGCGGATCGCACACTTTCGGCGCAGTTTGAGCACACGGTTCTAATCACCGATGTGGGTTACGAAATTTTAACCGTTTACTAAAATGAATTTACATTCAATATCTATCCTTACATCTATTTAAAAAGTAGGTTTGAGATCGACCACGAGGAGATTCAAAGATGAACTTGCCTATGACTAAAGACGGACAGCGCGATTTTAAAGTGTGCGTAGCAGCGATGAGTGACGAGAAGGTTTTTGCGGAGCTCGCTCGCTGGGGTCGCGAAGAGATCTCGCTCGCTGAGACAGAAATGCCAGGTTTGATGGCGCTCCGTGAAGAATTTGGTAAGAGCCAACCTTTGAAAAATGCTCGCATCACTGGCTGCCTTCACATGACTATCCAAACTGCGGTACTGATCGAGACCCTCACGGCTCTTGGTGCAAAAGTTCGCTGGTCTTCTTGCAATATCTTTTCGACTCAAGATCACGCGGCCGTTGCAATCGCAGCTGCCGGCATTCCGGTTTTTGCTTGGAAAGGCGAAACCGAAATTGAATACAACTGGTGCGTTGAGCAATCGATCGCCGGCTGGGGATCAGAAGGCTACGACATCATTCTCGATGACGGCGGTGATTTGACGAACATGATGCACGAAGAACGTTTCTCTTCGATGATTAAACAACTCGTCGGTGTTTCTGAAGAAACAACAACGGGCGTTCACAATCTCGAAAAAATGTTGGCTGCCGGCAAATTGAAATTTCCCGCAATCAACGTGAACGACTCGGTAACAAAAACAAAGTTCGACAATTTGTACGGATGCCGGGAATCACTCGCAGATGGTATCAAACGCGCAACAGACGTCATGCTTGCAGGCAAAGTTGTAGTCATTGCTGGTTACGGCGACGTGGGCAAGGGCTGCGCGCACTCGATGCGTTCTTACGGCTCGCGCGTACTCGTCACTGAGATCGACCCGATTTGCGCGCTCCAAGCCGCAATGGAAGGCTTCGAAGTGACGACGATGGAAAAAGCCGCTCCAGAAGCTGACATTTTTGTGACAACAACTGGCTGCTGCGACATCGTGACCGAAAAGCATTTTAGCGCAATGAAGCACCGTGCGATTGTTTGCAACATTGGTCACTTCGATATCGAGATCGACATGAACTGGTTGAATGCAAATTCGAAATCACGCGAAGTGAAGCCACAGGTTGATATTCACACGTTGAAAAACAATCGCGAGATCATCGTTTTGGCAAAAGGCCGTTTGGTGAACTTGGGATGCGCAACAGGGCATCCGTCGTTTGTGATGTCGACCTCGTTCACGAACCAGGTGTTGGCTCAAATGGAACTTTGGGGTAATCGCGCGAAGTACTCAAAAATTGGCGTTTACCGTCTGCCTAAAGAGCTTGACGAAAAAGTTGCGGCTCTCCATTTGAAAAAGATCGGCGTTGAACTCACGGTTCTTTCTGACAAACAGAGCGGCTACTTGGGTGTCGCGAAAACCGGTCCATTCAAGCCTGAGCTTTACCGCTACTAGTCAGTTCATCACTTCGATGAATGCTGCTGAATGCAAAAAATAAAAAAAGCTGATCGAAAGGTCAGCTTTTTTTTCGGACGTGCTTAGTTGAATTCGTCAAGCGAGCGTAACTCCGCAAAAATCTGCGTTGAAGCCGCTCAGTCAACTTTCACGAACGAAAGATAATGCTTCATTTCCGCAATACTTTCCCGGATGTCATCGGTTGCTCGATGGGAATTTTGTTTGGCGTATTTCACCTGAAACATCTCATTCATCATGATCTTCCACGAAGTCACGTCGACCATCCGGTAGTGAAGTTTCGCGGCAAAGGTTTGGAAGTACTTGTTGATAAAAAGACGATCTTGCCCGATGGAATTGCCCGCAAGAACAGCGCGCTCATTCGGAAAATGAGTTTCGAGCATTTTCAAAAGATCAACCTCGACCAGTTTTTGATCTCGGCCATTCGGGACTTGAACGGTGAGTCCACTGGCGCCGTGGTGAGACGTGTTCCACTCATCCATTCGTTCGAGGAATTCATTCGGCTGCTGAATCACCGCATGGTAGGTCGCGACCTCTTGCAATTTAAGGTCGGTGATGATGGCTGCAATTTCAATTGGCACTTCTTTGTCGACCTCGAGGCCGGTCATTTCCATATCGATCCAGAGTAGTTTTTCCATTTCAAAATTGTAGGGATAAGACTCAAAGCTCGTC
>JAYVND010000353.1:0-5347 GCA_043758635.1 Bdellovibrionales bacterium | reverse complement strand
GTCGTGTAGGCGGACTCATTTGCAAACGTAAAACGTTGCTCACCAGTATCAACGCGATAGCGGACGGTAATTAATTTCCATTTATTCACGAAGTCGGCGTAATCGCTATACAGGATGCCATTCATCGCGGGTTGACCTTGCGGGGAAACTGTAGACTCGCCATTTCGCGCTATAACTAGCATGATGCAGATGCCAACCAGGTTTCGCAGACTTTTTTGAACGGATCGGCGCATCGAATTCATCCCCGCGTTTATTTCGTCAAATCTGATAGCCAGCTGTATTCAGAATTTTCTTATGGTGATTTTGTAGGATGAGGTGACTTCGAATGCGTAGCAAGACCAGTCGATCAGAACTAGGTAAAGGTTGGTGTGAGCTCTGGGTTGAGACTGTAGACTTGATTCCAGATTTCCAATTGACGCTCTGAAACCTTTTCAGTCGGAAAGAGTGGGGTTTATTAGGTATAGCGGATGTGCGAAAGTGCGTCATGAAATCCCGACGGTACCTCACTACGACGTTGTTAACACTTTTCGCTATCTCGGCACCAGCATTGTCGATGAACGCTTCAGATGTTTCGGTACTTTTGCCGTTGCCGAATGGTGAAGAAATTTCGCGCCTTCTCTCACCGCAAACTCAAGGTTCGCACGGTCCCCTCATTCCAGAATCCATTCTTCAAAAATTGCCAGCGTTGGTCGCAAGCCAAAGCAACGAGCTCACATTCGCTTTAGATTTGAAGGTTTTGGCATTTCGGATCGATCCATGTTTTCAAGAAGGCGATCTTCTTTCCGTTAGCTGTCGTCACCAAATACGTTTGATATGGCAGCCACTTAAAATGGAAAACGGAATCGTCAAAACAAAAGATGCCGCCATTCATACGTTCTACGATTTTAACGATGCGGATTGGAAAACTTTTTTAGATTCTTACGAGGCATTAGTTTCGGCCAATCCGTCTGTTCCGGGTGCAATTCAAATAAATCGTACATTAGTTTCCGGGGGATATAATCAAAAGTATTGGAGGGCATTATCGGCACTTCTGATCAATCACTGTGGTCAGCGATCGCTTTCGCGCATCACACTTATGTCGCTCGACTTTAACGAGAACCAATGGGTTTTTAGAGGCTTCGACGTGCTGAATGCAGGACTTGAGAATCAAACTTTAAAAAAAATTGTGATTCCGAAAATCCATGCAACCGGCCAAGTGGTGTCCATGCTGGGGTTAAATATTGAAAAATTTGATGCATCTATTTCACCATTTTCGCAAAGTGATGTGGGCCTTTGGCTTTACGACAATTCGGAGACAGTCAGTCAAAGATTTACTCAATCGGAAATTCAAAATTTTATGCAAGATGAATTAACTTTGGAAAATCCAACGGCGCATAATCCAGGAACCACAGACTGCGTGGCGTGCCACCTCGCGATGGCTACGATTGACTGGGCGCAACTCAAGTATCCAAACTGGGATTGGAATAGCATCGTAGGGCAAGATACGTCCCGCCAGCCGATCCTTGCGCCAACGGAAAAGATTAAGTCGACGAGTCGATTAAGGGCTTTCGGATATGTCGATCGAGAACCGGTGATTTCGCCGCGGGTGGCGAACGAAACCCGACGTGTATTAGTTATCCTCAATGAGGCGAAACCAGTGGAACACAAAATTCAGCGAGTTCGGTAAGCCGGGTTCTTAGGTCAAAAGATGGTGCATTCAAGCCGATTCCCGTTGCTTCAGAATTGTCCATTAGTTTGTCATTCTTAGCCAATTTTGCTCCGGTTCTCCCGTGGTCTATGGCGCAATTTTAGATATCTTCCGATTTTGCCGATAGATTTTCTTAAGCCAGCGAAACGTTCGCGTCGCTGAGGGAGAATGACTCATGCAACTTCAAATTCTTCGGCACCGTGCTCAGAGAGTCTGCGGGTTCTTAGCGTTCGCGACGATTGCAACTTTCGGCTTTCAAAACTGTGGCGGATTTAGGCCTACGAACCAATTCGGAAGTCTTTCCTCGAGCTCAACCGCAGTTGATCCTGCAGCAACGTCGTCTACGCCAGAGGGCACATCCACACCTCCAATTTCAACCAAGCAACCTGACATTGCAGATCCCGGAGCTCTCCAAGTTTGCCCGACGGGCTGCGCCTTTCAGCTCCCGAGCCAGGCGGTGGCGGTCGCAGCCGATCGCCAAATCATTGATGTTCAAGCTGCAGACTACAATGATTGCATTGTGATCACGCAGAATCATCTGACCATTCGCGGGCTGAACGGTCGAGCGCATCTTCACGGCAAAGTCTGTCTCGACAAAGGTGTGATTGTGACTGAGGGCAGTGACACGATCCTCGAAAACCTCGAGATCTCTGATTATGCAAATTCCAGTCAAAATGCTGCCGGTATACGTCACGATGCTTCGGCATCGAATTTGATCGCAAAAAATCTTTATTTTCACGATGGCGAATTTGGGTTTTTAGGATCCAACGTGAGTACAACGGATAATCTAGTATTCGATGGCTGCATTTTCGATAAAGTCGGTTTGTTGAGAGATGATGGCGAAATCAGCGTACCAATTTTCACTAGCGCTTCGGCAAGGTTACTTATTCGGAACTCAAAAATTACAAACACACCTGGTGGAGCCAGCAACATCAAGTCACGGGCGGAGCAGACAGTTATCGACTGCAGCGTCATCGCTACACAAAATGGCAGCGATAGTTATGCAGTTGATCTCTATTCAAGTCCGAACGTCATCATCGAGAATAGCGTTATTGAGCACGGTTCTAGCGCACAGAATGGAACGCTGATCGCGTACGGGACTTCCGGAAGCCTCCCTGCGACCGACAATCGAATTTCGATCGTCAATAACGTTTTCCTGAACGATCTTCCAAATGGAACTTTTGTGCGAATCAATCAGGCATCAAACCTTTTGAGTTTAGATATTTCTGGCAATACATGGATCGGGGCTGGCACACCTCAGGCGGGTGGAGGCGCTCAGCCTAATAACGCGAGCATCTCGAACCGGACGGCGGCCGGTGTTGGTGAATCTCCCGCACTTCCATTGGTAAAAAAATGCTCAACTCCACCAATCTGAAACTTCGCGTAGATATGATTGAGTTTCTATGCGTTTACCAATCTACGCGCCATTCCAACTCGATCGAGGGATAAGAGAGGCGTTCGGACTGATCGAAAAAATTCATTGCTTGAATTGTCGCAACCACGCATTTCGGCAGTGCTTCTTCGTTGTTCCATCTCAGGTGGTTAAGCTGGCCTTTCCGAGTGAGCGTGGCCGTGGCGCTAAAGGCGCGCTCCTTCAGATTCTCACCCGTGAGGCAATCACGCAGACCCATCGCTGACTGGCGGCGAAAGCTTGCAAGAAACGCCTCACGGTCAAACGAAGGGTCGCTCCAGGATTGAAATCTGAGGGCTGGTTCGCCCTTCGCAACTGGGCCGTGAAGTGCTGGGGACGCGGTAGGGGCGGGCACTTGCTCGATTCGCTCGGGCCAATCGAGAGGGTCAGTTAACAAAATCGGAATGAGAAGTAACAAAATCAGCAAAGCGCCTGCCTTTTGGCGATTGCTCATTTGAGCACCCACTCAGAATCGGAGCTGCCGTTTGGCATAAGTACCAAGCGGGCTTTTGGCAAACTCACCGGGACCGAGAAGTGAAATGGGTTGCTGATCTGGCTTTTTGACCCCAATTGAACGCGGCCAACGGATATGACGCCCGCACGCACAAGGGAATTTCCCTCTTGCCAGTCTCCAGTGGCGGCGAGTTGATGAATCAGAAGCTGCTGCTCCTCCACGAGCTCTGGATTCGCAGCGGTCATTTTATTTTGAAGTGTTTCGCTAATAAGTTTTGTAAACGGAATCAGCAAAGTTCTTTGTTTTGCGTCGAGAGTGAACGCAGCGTGGGCGACGTTTCTCGCAAAGTGAAGTTCGCTTTGTGACAGGTATCGATTGAGTTTAGAGAGTTGATTCCAAGCTTTTGAGTATGGAGCGAGCTTGCGTTGGGCTAAAGCTTTCATTGTGGGCTTCAGTTGGTCATCATGAGACTGAAAGCCTTGAATGATCCGATCGTAGGATTTTGTATCTCCAGCTAAAATATAATCGTACAAAAGTCGTTCTTCGATCGAGTGCCAAAGATGAGGACTCAGCGCGCCCCTCAGGGCACCAAGAACCTTCGAATTAAAATGGTACTCCTTAAACATTCGTTCGGCGAGATCGGCGACAAATTCATCGGTCTGAATTTGCGCATCTTTTGCTTCGGCTTTCGCGCCACTCATTTGATTAAGGATGGGCGCATCATCGCTGTCGCCTGAGCAGCAAGCGCTTTCGTGCAAGTCTTGCAGTGCGCCCTCTATTTTACCCAGTTCGTATTCGGCTTCGGCAAGCTTCAAACTCAAGTAAGGGTGTGTGTGACTGCGGTCGCGCTCGCGCCACGAAGAGAGAATCTCATATCGCTCGAGAGGATTGTAACTGTCGAGATCAATGAGACCAAACCATTCAGCATCATCGAGGGTGGCATCCTTTAATATCTTAACGATCATTGCCGCTTCGTTTTGTCCCTTGTGATACCGAGTGCCGTCGGTGATCTCAAACCGATCGGCAAACGCCATTCGTCGCTCGGCAGGTGGGAGTAAAACTAAATCTTCGTTTGAAAAGCGGCTGGTGGCGGCCTTGAGGTAAACTTCAGAGGTATGTTCGCCGATCCGTTTGGCGAGTGCCAACGCACGTATCTCAAGAAGCCAGAGATCTTCATTTTTAAGCGTGAATTGTTTGGTGCTCGGATTTTTAATTGCAGCCATCAAGTGATCGAGCTCAAAGCTCGGAGCAAGCTTTTGATTAAGGAAACGCCGATAACCTCGGCAGCCTGCGCCTTTGATCAGCGTTGTGTTTTTCAGATCGGATAAATAAGGGATGAATCCAGCGACATAGGAATCGGTGCGGGCTCCATCTTCCATGTCTCCAAAACTTTCACCACCGCTCAAGACTGGCTGGGTAAATTTCTCGGCGTAGCGGTAGGTCGATGCCCATAGCAGTTCAGAGAAAATGTCATGCGCGTCGGTGTATTCGAGCGGGCAACTTCCCGCGAGATAAGCGGCCAACTCTTCGTAGTAGCCGATTTCCGCAATGTTAGTTTTGCGCACACGGCGTAAGAGTTGGACGAGTCTCCACGCCTCTTTGGGACGCAGATGATTGTTTTCATCTTTGGGAGAGAGGTAATATCGGATGTAGTCGTGGATCTTCTGACTCCAAAGCGCATGGCCCCATCGAATTTTAAGATAAGTGTCTTTAGCCAATTCGGTCTGATTATTATCTAAGGCCTGACGACCCCGTGCCAACGTGGTGGACGCGGACTCAAACGTTTCTGGAGCTG
>JAYVND010000352.1:0-1628 GCA_043758635.1 Bdellovibrionales bacterium | reverse complement strand
GTCTCCGCGGTCAGCAAGGCGAGGTACGATCTGCTTCGGGCTCAGATCCCTAAATTCAATCGTGTTTACAACGTTGAGAAGACGCAAGCGCTCCTCATCCGATAGACGATTCGGCGGTGATTTCTCAACGACCGATCTTTGATCTTCATCTGATTTCATCCATCTCTCAAATCTTCGCAAATTTAAACCGATGCATTCGCAAGCAGCCTTCCTCCGTGCACCGGACGAAACCGCTTCTTCAATCAACGCCCTGTACGCCGTACGATCAGCAGCGGATATTAAACCTCGGCTGATTCGTTCCCCCACAGGGCTTCGAGCTTTTTTGAAAGAACTAGAAGTGCTGTCGTTTCAGCGAGCACTTTGTCTTTGCGAAGAATCTGCTTTTCAAGATCCTTCACTCGCTGCTTCGCTTGCTGCGTTTCAACTCGCAAGAGCTCCTCATTTGGAGTTCGATCGAGTTGAGACTTCAATTCCGCCTCCCACGAAGCCAGCTGATCCGACGTCAGACCGTGCTCTCTTAAAAACGCGCCCTGCTTATCCTCGGGGAGCCGCAAGAAATAAACTATCAACGCAAACTTATCGACGCTCAGTGTGGCTGATCTCTTTTTTTGATTCTGAGTCGAACTTCCTTGTGACATCATTTCAACCCACCTCTTTAAGGTAATTGTGGTCACGCCACATTCGGTGGCAAGGTCAGCAACAGGTTGATTTCCTCTAGTTAGGAATCTACGAACTGCTTGCTTCCGGAATTCATCTGAGAAATGGCGACGTGCCATGTGGAACTCTTCTCTCCGCCCAACATTAGATTTTCAAGTTAGACGACATCTTTCCTGCCACATAGGGAATTCCCACAAATAGTATCCAACGTGTCCATGAGTGAATGAAAAGAAGTGGTTCATACATGTCACTATTCTATCGAAAAACTGAGGGAAGTGGGTAGCGGCTCGAAAGACATAGTTCGATGCTTTTCGGCCAATTTTACTCTACTTGTCGCCTCATGTTTGCACATTTGCATTACGTTTACATGAATGCTAATTGCTCAGAATGCAAAAATCGCGATCCTCGCGCTTCCTGACATGATTCTATTAGATCTCACCATCCCACTGGATACTTTTCGTCGTGCATTGAATAAAAGCGGCGACCACTGTTATCAAGTTTGGCTTGCGAGTTCTGAAAAAACCTTCAGTTGCTCAGGTGTTCGCATAAGCACCGACAAACCAATTTCAAGCTTAAGGTCGGCTCACACAATCATTGTACCGGGAATCGAAAACTTAAATTTTGTGCTCCCAAAGAAAGTTCGCGCTGAAATCATTCGAGCCCACCATCGCGGCGCTCGAGTGGTCTCTATTTGTAGCGGAGCATTTATTTTAGCACAGACTGGATTGCTTGATCATAAGCGCGCGAAAACCCATTGGATGGCGGCAGGTGAACTTCAAACTCGCCATCCCGAAATCAAAGTTGATCCTAACGTGCTTTACGTTGATCAAGGGCAGGTGATGACGTCCGCTGGCGCGTTCGCGGGAATGGATCTTTGCCTGCACATTCTTCGAAAAGATTTTGGTGTATCCGTAGCAAAAAGAGTCGCGCAGATCGCAGTCACTCCTCTGGAGCGAACCGGTGGACAAGCA
>JAYVND010000351.1:0-1628 GCA_043758635.1 Bdellovibrionales bacterium | reverse complement strand
GTGATCGAGCGCGGCGAGCTAGTCGCACCTGGCCCGGCAATTCCCGCGTGGGCGAAAAGCATTGATTGGGAAAAGGTGAAGCTTGAAGTGAGCCGAGGCGTTCAGTTCAATGTTTTAGCCCAAGAGCATGCTTCAGACAAAATAAGCTACGTACAGTTCTGGCGTCAATTCCACAAAACCTATCCGCACGTCCCTCAAGTCACCATGCGCCTCGTACACCCGCCAGGCGAGCGAACACAGTTTGATTATTCTGAGGGTATTGACCTCGTGAATCTTGAAACTGGAGAAATTCAGACGACCGCGCTCTTCTGCGGTGTGATGGCGATGAGCTCTTACACGTTCGGTGAGTTCACGATGACGATGAAGCGCGAGGATCTCACGCGCTCGATGGAGAATGCGTTTCGCTTTTTTGGTGGCGTGACGCCGTATGTGACCGTCGATAATCAAAAGGCCGCAATCAATAAAGCAGATTGGTACGACCCAGACGTCAATCCGACTTTCGTCGATTTCGCCAACCATTGGGGCTTTGCCGTGATTCCTGCGCGTCCGGTAAGACCGCGTGATAAAGGCGCCAACGAATCCGGGATCGGAGTTGTGCAAAGACAGTTCTACCAAGAGGTCAGAGATCGAAAGTTCTACTCACTCGATGAGCTCAATCGAGCCTTCAAAGAATATCTCGATCGCCTCAATGCCGCTCAGATGAAAGACTGGGGCGTGAGTAGAAGTGAGCGCTTCGAAGGAGAGAAGCATCTCTTAAAGCTTTGCCCAGTGCAGAACTGGGAGCAAAGTGAATGGCGAAGCGCCAAAGTTCACGCCGACTGCCACATTCAAACTTCAAAAAAATTCTACTCGGTCCCGTACCAATTTGTTGGCCGAGAGGTCAGAGTAAAAATCACGGCGAAACTTATTGAAATATTCGATCTAGATTTAAATCCTCTCGCGGTTCACACGAAGCTCGTCGGAAGTGAAACTCACTCGACCGATCCGAGGCACTACCCAGCCGAGAAGCTGGCACTCAATTCTCCGTTCAGCTCGCATTGAGAGATGCCGAAAAGATCGGTCCTGAAACTCTGAGCATAATGAGTGATCTTCTCAGCGGCTCGTTTCCGCTGAAATATCTGAGGCGTGTGCAAGGAATTTTACGACTGAAGCAATCGAGCCGGGTAACGACTGGCGCGCTCGAGCACGCCTGCAAATTCGCGAAGACATTTTCGAAACCTCAGTACGAGTACATTAAATCGACGGCTGAGCATTTTGATAAAACCGGCAATCGCCCGATCATCGTTCGATCGGCACCGAAGCGTGATCCAGCTGAAATATATTTACACAACCCAATCCTAAAACAGGAGGAGACAATTCATGATCAATGACCAAGTAAGAAATCTTGCCCATCAATTAAGACTGTTTGGCATACACGCGGCGTTCGAGCAGCGAGCGAATGAAGCGCACGCGAAGAGTTTGAGCCATCTCGAGTTCTTGCGGCTCATTTTGGAAGACGAGGTATTTGCGAGAAAAGAGAGAGTTGCCAAGATGCTGATGACACGCGCGAAATTTAGATCGGCAGTTGAGATTGAAGATTGGGATCAAACATTTGACCGAGGGATCACGAAGGCGAAACTTAGAGACTT
>JAYVND010000350.1:0-1629 GCA_043758635.1 Bdellovibrionales bacterium | reverse complement strand
CATCAGCGAAGTCTTCTTCAAACCGGTTTGATAATGGGCGGACTGTGGACAATAGGAGCAATTCTCGGGGCAGCCTCCTGTTTTTATCGAAAGCAGGGAGGAGGCTTGAACCAGGTTATCTTTAAACTTGATTTGGTGAACCGAATTTGCCTGCATAATCAGCCTAAAAAGTGGCTGGAGGTAAATCTTGGCGATTGGGTCGGGGTGGGCACTTCGATTGAACTCTTGCATGAAGCGATTTCGTCAAACGGCACGGTTGACGTCAACCGCCTTATTCGATTGTTAATGTTCATTAGTTGAACCGTTCAACAAATGGCGCTAATAAACGCGAGATGAAGATAAAAAAATTTTTGTCGCAGAGTCCGTTGTTTGCATTGTACCGTGGCCAGTCATTGGTTCTTGAAAATTTTCAAGCGCGGCTTGCGAAAGATGAGATTCATTTTTTGCAGGCTTTAATTCTGACGGCAATTTTTTTCGAAGATCGACAAGTTCGACCTTTCGAGTTGGCGAGTCAATTTGAAGTCTCTAAATCCAATCTTTCTCACTCTTTACGAAACCTCGAAAAAAAAGGCTGGCTGAGGCGCTCAATGCATGCAGAGGACGCACGCGGTTATCTCTTTGACCTCACAGCCGCTGGCCGTAAGAAGGCGATGAGTCTGGTTAAGATATTTGACGAGGTAGAAGGAGCGATCGAGAAACGGGTGAGCATTAAGAGCTCTCGCGAGTTCATAACTGTGCTCGACAGCTTTGTGATCAGCTACCGCGCTCAGTATTCACTGGACAGGAAAGCGTAGCCTGGGGCCAACTGATGGCTTGATATCTACTCTGTGAAACGAAATCGAGGAATTTGCGATGAAAGATGTCCTTACGATTTTGACTTGGGTGTTTGTACTTGCAGTTACGGCATGTGCCCACGATTTTGCGAGCTCGCAGTTGAATACGAGTTCGAGTTCCAGCTCGAAATTGAGCTCGATTTCGGATTCGATTCCAAATTTATCGTCGCAAGCAACGCCGAGCGATCGCCTTGCTAAAAATTCAACAAGCGAATCCAATGAAATCGCAAAGATCCTTGAGTTTGCGGATCATGATCACGACCAGAAAATCACGGTCGGTGATTTCCCGAATGGCCTTCGGCCGGCGCCCTACCTCTTTACAATTCCAAAAGGTGCGATCACCAGGCCCGGCGTTACGGCGGGTGAAAAAGTCGAAATCAACGGGATCTATCAGCTCTCGAATCTGTTGCAAGAATTGACTCTTCAACAGCAAGGTCAGGGGTTCGACCTCAACCACGTTTTCGAATTGCCAACCGATCATATCTCTCGCTCTATTCGTGACCGTTACTGGAAGGGGCTAACGCGACAGTTTGATGAAAAAAGTTTGGCGCAGCTTTTACCTGATTCAAAAATTAATTCTGGTGAATTCCGGTATTTGTATGTGCCTTCGCGTGATACCGCCTCCTTGGGGCTCTACGAAGCGCTTGCGGTTTCGCATCCAGAGCTCAAAATGAAGGTGCGCTCTTTACAAGAGCCGGTGACCGATGATGTGATCGCGCACATTCCTCAAGGCGAGCATGGACTCTTGGCACTGGAACAGGGCAAACCCTTTGTCGTTCCCGGAGGTCGATTCAAC
>JAYVND010000349.1:0-5360 GCA_043758635.1 Bdellovibrionales bacterium | reverse complement strand
CCTTAAGTCCATGGAGCATTTCCTCAACCATTCCAATAACCACTTCATCGGGAACCAATTCACCCGCGTCCATAAAGGACTTAGCCTCCATGCCGAGCGCGGTTGAATTCTTGATCGCCTCTCTGAAGAGATCTCCAGTGCTGATGTGCCGCATATTATTGCGTGTCACCAAAAGCTCTGACTGCGTACCCTTACCCGCGCCGGGTGGGCCGAAAAGGATAAGGTTCAATATTGAACCCTCCGGCTTCTTGATTTCGCACCTTTCAAGAAGCTCTCGTACTTTTGCGTAAGCATGTACGAATGGATTTGCTGCGTCGTCTGCAGAGCAACTCCAACTAAAATCAATAAACTAGTTCCACCAAAGTAGAACGGTGTATGCAGACGCTCGACAAGGAGGGTTGGCAAAACACAAATCGCGCTCAGGTAGATCGCTCCGCCGACATTCAAACGGTCCATCACTTTTTGGATATAATCCGAAGTGCTTTTGCCCGCGCGAATTCCAGGGATAAACTTTCCACCCTTTTTCAAATTGTCTGCGATCTCGACCGGGTTCATCACAATCTCTGTGTAGAAAAAGCAGAAGAAAACGATCAATGCAGTGAATAGAATCATATAAATGCCACCGGTTGGCGACAGCGACTCTTTCAACTGATTGATCCACGGCTTATTGATGAACTGGGCAAGCGTTGCTGGAAAAAGCAACAAACTGCTGGCAAAAATAGGGGGGATCACACCAGAGAGGTTGATCTTCAAAGGCAAGTGACTGGCCTGCGGTTGACCCGGCATGCGTCCACCTTTTTGCGAGAAATGAATCGGGATGCGGCGCTGGCCAACCTCCAGATAGATAATCATCGCAATCACAAGAACCATAAGTGCAACTAAACCAATCGCGATGAGACCACTCATTTCACCATTTTGAACAAGTGTCAGCATGCTCAAAGCTCCCTTCGGAACTCCAGCCGCGATACCTGCGTAAATGATCAACGATGCGCCCTCTCCAATACCGCGTTCAGTGATTTGCTCACCCAACCACATGATAAAGCAAGTACCCGCAGTCAACGTGATGATAGTCATCAGACGGAAAGGGATAAATCCAACGAAAGGCGAGTTAACAAGCTGATGACCTTGAAAATTTGAATTCATCAACCAAGTGCTAATCGCATAACCCTGGATGACCGCTAAAACAACGGTTCCATATCGGGTGTACTGAGTGATCTTTTTCTGGCCTTGAGTGCCTTCGTCCTTCTTGAGCTGTTCAAGATAAGGTACGACCGCCGTCAAAAGCTGGAAAATAATCGAACTCGAAATATAAGGCATAATACCAAGGGCAAATACGCTGAACTGATTCAACGCACCACCCGTGAAGGTATTAAACAGGCCGAAGATTCCGCCCTGTTTTTGAAAGAAGCCCATGACAGCCGTGCCATCTACTCCTGGTGTCGGTACGTGCACACCAAAACGATATACAATCAGCATCAAAATGGTGAAAGTGATACGCTTACGAAGTTCAGTGTTCTTGGCGAGACCGTCAATTGCTGCCACTATTCAATTACCTCTGCTTTGCCACCAGCTTTTTCAATCGCTTCCTTGGCTTTAGCACTAAATTTGTGTGCTTTCACGGTGAGAGCCTTCTTGAGCTCGCCGTGTCCTAAAATCTTAATACGACCGTAACGTACCAAGCCCGCTTGTTCAAGAACGGCAGGAGTGACTTCTCCAGTAAACCGCTCAAGTTGCGAAACGTTGAATACATCGTAATTCGTCGCGAAGTTAAAGTTTGAGAATCCAAACTTTGGCAAACGGCGCATCAAAGGCGTTTGACCGCCTTCGAAACCCCAGCGAACCGTTCCGCCAGAGCGTGCTTTTTGGCCTTTATGACCTTTACCCGATGTTCCGCCCAATCCTGAGCCGATACCGCGTCCAACACGCTTTCTGTAACCTGTTGAGCCTTTTTTAGGCATCAATGAAGACAACAAACTCATTTTCTACTCCGGCTTCACGTCCAGCAAGTGCTGAACTTTCGTGATTTGTCCACGCATCGCAGGGGTGTCATTTACAACAACCTCTTGCTGACGATTGCGCAGACCGATGCAACGAACCGTCTCACGTTGGTCGTGCGTGCATCCAATCAGGCTTCTTTTTAGGGTTACGCGAAATTTCTTAGCCATTTTCTATCCTTCACTTCGCCGCTGGAGCCGCATGCGTAGAACGCAGCTGACCCAAGCCATCAAGTGTTGCGCGAACCGCGTTATGGGCATTACGAGTTCCAACACATTTCGTGAGGATATCTTTAACACCAACCGACTCCAAAACCGCACGAACTGCTCCGCCTGCAATAACACCAGTACCTGGTGCAGCCGGGCGCATAACAACTTTCGCTGCGCCAAATCGGCCAATCACTTCATGAGCAATAGTACGTCCATCAACCAAAGCAACTTTGCGGAAGCTCTTTTTCGCTGAACGACCGGCTTTACCGATCGCTTCAGGAACTTCTCCCGCTTTGCCAGTACCGAAACCGACGTCGCCAGCTTGGTTACCAACAACAACCAGTGCTGCAAAAGAAAAGCGACGACCGCCCTTTACAACTTTTGCTACGCGACGAATCGCGACCACTCGCTCTTCAAATTCAGAAGCTGTCTCTCTCTTCTCCACACTAACTCCTTGGAATCCTTAAAAGGCCCTTAAAAAGAAAGACCTGCTTCACGCGCGCCATCAGCAAGCGATTGAACGCGTCCATGATAAAGGTAGCCGTTACGATCGAAAACAACAGCTTTGATATTTTTAGTAAGCGCACGCTTAGCGACTTCAGCACCAATAGCTTTTGCAGTGTTCTTATTTGAACCCTTCAAACCATCCGTGTCGAGCGTCGAGGCAGCACAAAGTGTTGTGCCGTTCGTATCGTCGATCAATTGAGCGTAGATGTGACGAGTGCTGCGGAATATGCACAAGCGCGGACGCTCAGCAGTTCCCGAAACGCGACGACGAATACGCATTTTCTTTTTAGCGCGGGCAATGTCCTTCACAGAACTATGTTTGCTCGTAGTTAATCTCACGGCATTTACCTCTTCACTCATTATTAGAGTGATGTCTTCAGTTCATTCCTAAACTCATTCACAAATAAAATATGCACTAAAGCCTGTATTAGGTTCCAGACTTTAAGAGACCGCTTGCAGTTCGATTTCGAAGTCGAAGGTGGTGAAAGCTGGCCAAAGCCAGCTCAAACCATCATTTACCTGCAGACTTTCCTTCTTTACGACGCAATTTCTCGTCGGTGTATTTCACACCTTTACCCAAGTAAGGCTCTGGCGGACGGAAACTGCGGATTTTTGCAGCAACCTGACCTACGAGCTCTTTGCTTGCGCCAGTGATCGAGATGTTCGTTTGTTTCTCAACTTTCACTTCGAGACCTTCTGGGATCTCAAAATGAATTGGATGGCTATAACCCAACGACAGCTCCAAACGTTTTCCCGAGACAGCCGCGCGATACCCGACTCCAACAAGGTCCAAAGATCGCGTGAACCCAGTCGTTACGCCCGTCACTGCATTTTGAATGAGTGCGCGGTATAGACCGTGCAACGCGCGAGAATTGCGCTCATCGTTCTTACGGGTAACAACGATTTGTCCATCTTCAAATTTAGCGCTCACTTCTGGGCGCATTGCGACAGTCTGCTTCCACTTCGCTCCTTGAACAGTAACTTCGTTCGATGGAGAGATCGTGACTTTTACGCCGCTTCCTACACTTACAGGTGCTTTACCAACCCTTGACATACTTTACCTACCAGCCAAACGAGCGTGGATACGCTCTGGTTCCTACCAAACGGTGCAGAGAAGCTCGCCACCAAGTTTTTTATCTGTTGCTTCTTTGCTGCCCATGATTCCTTTGCTCGTGCTGAGAATCGAAATCCCGAAGCCCGAACGTACATTTGGAATCTGACTGCACTGAACGTAATAACGACGGCCCGGACGGCTGCGGCGATCAATCGCCTCAATCGCGTGCCGATTGTCATCGGTATACTTAAGGTAAATACGCATGATACCTTGCTTGCCGTCTTTAACCACTTTGAAACTATTAATATAGCCATTGGTTTGGAGGACGTTGGCAAGGCCAACACGCATGTTCGAAGAAGGCACGTCGACTTTTTCGTGCTTCGCTTGACCCGCGTTTCTGATACGCGTGAGGAATTCGCTGATAGTATCCATCTTTGCTCCAGATCGGTCCGAGCTTTTTTAGCCTAACTTATTAGGCCAAAAGTTCTCGTCCAAAGTTTTTACAGTTCTAACAATCATTTTTGCGGTAGTTGCAGTAGAACGTCTTTCCCTCGGGAACGACAGTTCGTCAAGAGAACTCCGCAATTACTTGCGGAAAGGCATTCCGAGAGCTTCGAGAAGCGCACGTCCGCCTGCATCGTTTTCTGCTGTTGTGCAGATCGTGATGTTCATACCACGGACTTTTTCAACCTTTTCGTAGTTGATCTCCGGAAATACAATCTGCTCTTTCAGACCAAGATTGTAGTTTCCACGTCCGTCGAAGCCTTTGCTTGGCAACCCTCGAAAGTCACGAACTCGTGGCAAAGCCAGGTTCACAAGCCGATCCATGAAAGACCACATGCGCTCGTTACGAAGTGTAACGCGAGCACCGATCGGCATGCCTTCACGAAGCTTAAAGTTCGAAATCGCTTTTTTAGCTTTTGTGATAACCGCTTTTTGACCGCTGATCGTTGTTAGCTCATCTGCAGCTGTGTTCACAAGCTTCGGATTTTGAACAGCGTCGCTCAAGCAGCAGTTGATAACGACTTTTTCAAGGCGAGGAACTTGCATTGTGCTCTTCGCAGCGAGAGTGTTTTTAAGCGAAGATGCGATTTCTTTATTGTACTTCTCTTGTAACCGGTTCACGGCAACGTTCCCTTCATAATTCAGCCACATTCAAATTGAATCTAACTCGAAACTCAATCCTATCAGTCTACCAGAGCAGAGGCCCTCAGATTGATCCGAGAGCATCGTTTTTTTTGAGCAGCAGCTCATTGCGATTTCCGAACCCACCGGGCCCAGATATTTATAGAACTTCTGGTGCTAACGAAACAATCTTCACGAAAGATTTCGCGCGAAGCTCTCTCGCAACAGGTCCAAAAATACGTGTTCCGATTGGCTCTTTGTTGTTGTTAATCAACACAGCCGAATTGTCATCGAAACGAATGTAGCTACCGTCTGCCCGACGAACCTTCTGAATTGTACGAACAACGACGGCTTTCGCAACATCGCCCTTCTTAACTTTCGCAGTTGGCATCGCGTCTTTGATAGAGACAACAATGATATCTCCAACCGAAGCATAACGACGTTTCGCGCCCCCAAGGACTTTAATGCAC
>JAYVND010000348.1:0-1631 GCA_043758635.1 Bdellovibrionales bacterium | reverse complement strand
TTCACGGGCCACTCTATTTCTATTACCTCCAGATGGTTCAGCTTTTGTTCGGTGATGGTATCGTTGCCGCTAGATTTGGGACGGGTCTTCTCTCGGTTGCCGTCATCCTCATGATCGCCCAGCTTCGACGCTTTGTGGGTCGCGCGGCTATTTGGGCTGCGGCGTTTGTGACCTTTAGTTCGGGTTTTGTCTTTTACTCGCGATACTCTATCCACGAGTCTCTTTTCATTTTGCTTCAGGTGATTTTTGTTTACGGTTTTTATCTTTGGAAAGAACAGCGGACTCGCCTAGCCTTCGCACTGATGACCGTGGGAGTTTTCGGAAGTTTCGCTACCAAAGAGACTTTTTTTATCTTTCTTGGCACCTGGGCGATTGCGCATGGGATGAGTTGGCTATCAAAAATTTTTCCGGTCACTGCGAGTTCGCTGGTTCGCGAAGGGCCTCAGCCGGCGGCCATCGTAACGGCCGAGCGCGATGACCAAATTGCAATTCTGCTTGTTGTCTCAATGATAACCGTGATGCTGTTCACTGGGTTCTTTATGAATGACGACGGCTTTCTGGACATGTTTCGCGCTTACGGATTTTGGACCAGCACCGGCGTCAACGGCACGGGGCATGAAAAATTTTTTGGCTACTGGATCATGCTTCTTTGGAAGTACGAGTGGCCATTCCTGATTGCACTTTCTCTCACTCCTCTGGTTTTTTTTCGTGGTGCAAAAAACGAGCGGCAGTGGGCTCTTGTGGCATTTGGAACTTGGCTTGCCTATAGTATCATTCCCTACAAGACGCCTTGGTGCGTTCTAGATTTGTTGTGGCCGTTGTCGTTGGTGATCGGTTTTGCAATCGAGCGAGGCCCTAAAAAAATTGTCGGCAGCATTTTTTTAGCCGCGATGCTCGTGAGCGGTGTTGCGATGCTAAGGGTGAATTTTAAAACTTACGATTCTGTAGGTGAACCATACGTTTACGTGCAGAGCACGGAAGAATTCAAAGTCGTGATGGATTTGATTCGAGCTGAGCGACGTCGGGCGCCCGAGTCGTTGAACATACGTTTGATGGTTTTGAGCCGCGATTCGTGGCCGATGCCTTGGCTCTTTCAAGATTACCCACATCTCGAATATGGCAAAATTGATTTGATTGCACCCGTCGGTGCAGACGTGATTTTGTTTGATGCACAAGACCGGCCCAAACTCGAAGAAAAGCTCACTGGAAGATACTGGGCGATGCCGTTTCAAGTTCGGGACTCGTATCAAAAAGGTTTCGCATTTTTAAATTATGAAATGTTCCGCGATCTTGTGCCTCTAGGAAGCGCGACATTTGATCGACCGGCACCTGCGACGCGAGACCTGCCGGAAAATTCTGCTGTGAACCACCGGATCAAAAAGGCGCCTCATCAGAGTGCGCCGCGCTCGGCTTCACCAAAAGCACCTTCGACCACGGGTGGCGCATGATTCTCTTTTTTATTTTCCATATGCTCTTTGCCTCGCTCCTCGGTGGACTGCTGGCAATATTTGGCGGTGCGCTTTCGCCTTGGATGTCATGCGTAAGTCTCATCGGTGGAGCCGCAATTGCATATCCATGCTCGGCTTGGTTCACTTCAACAAATCCAGATTGGCGTTTCACAAAATTTTCGG
>JAYVND010000347.1:0-5376 GCA_043758635.1 Bdellovibrionales bacterium | reverse complement strand
CTGATCGATCGAATGATTGATTGATTGATTCTTCGACTGCCGATGATGAAACGGGTGCTCGCGAATGATAATGCCAGAGAACTCAATTTTTTCACTCTTCCCTCCTCATGCGATCGAAGAGCTCGATCTTGCACCGTTCAGGTTCGAAACTGATCAGCCAATTTTGCTCGTAAAAGAAGGTGAACTTGCAACTCATCTGATTATCGCAATGGATGTGCCGCTGATGCTCAGTCGAGAGCTTGCGCCCGCGCCTATCGAGATTGGTGCCGTGATCAGCGGGCGATCTGCAAACCTTGCGAGCTTTATCAGAAACCAACCATCGCCATACACTGTTCGTATTCGCGGCGCAGGTACGTACCTCAGCTTGCCTCGCTATTTTCTCGACTCACTCTTTGCTGCCCACCCTGATGTTCTGACCTATTTCTTAAGAAGTACCGAAGATATTAACATCCGGTACTTGAACAGGGAGTTACAGCTTCTCAATCTTAAACCCTCATTTCGCACTCGATTTATTTCACACCTCGTGCAGCTGAACGTAGATGCTCACGTTGAACTTTTAAAAGCTGGCGAGAAAGTCGCGAAGGTTTTGATTCTTGGAGAAGGTGAATTCATTCATCGATCGCCTTTATCGGGCTCGGCATCTTGGACTCTCCCTGTACGAAGCTGGATAGGTTGGGAAGAAGCAGAATTTGAGAGCGCACTCTCATTTTCAGTGGTCGCTGTGCGACAATCGACTTATTTAAGTTTATCGAAATCGAACCTCGGAAATCTTAAAAAAGATTTTCCCGAAGATTTTAAGCGTTTGTCCGAATGGGTCGTGCAGAGATCAATCTCGCTGGTGAGCGATGTCGATGATTGCGCAAATACCGAAATTGATGACGTGCGAGAACTGTTTCGATCTGCCGTAATGCTCACCAATGAACGCAAAGGCTACCCGTTCGTAAAACAACATGACCGAATGGATTGTGGGCCAGCATGCTTAACGATGATCAGCCAGTATTTCGAAAAAGATTTATCCATCCAGTTTTGGAGATCAAAACTTTCGACTGGTCGTGACGGCACCTCATTCTACGATTTGGCTCGAACCGCTGAGGAATTTGGTTTTATCACCTACTGCCTGAGCTTTGATGAATACGAAACAATCGAACCGACACTTCTTCCATTTATCTGCCTTCGGAAAAGCCACTTCATGGTGGTTTACGAGATTTCTGACGATTTTGTCACCGTCGGAAATTCAAGCGCTGGAATTGAAAAACTCACTCACGAAGATTTTCGTAAAGGGCTTAGCGACGTTGCACTATTTTTAAAACCAAATTCAAATTTTGATTCGTTGAGTGAATCCGAGTCTACCTGGCGGCACTTCATTCCGCTTTTTCAGGGAGTAAGACGAGAGCTATTATTCGCGCTCACGTGCGGAGTCTTTCTAGTTTTGCTCGGACTCGTCGCTCCGATTGTCACGCAAGTCATACTTGATGATATTATTCCGCGCAAAGATTACAACACCCTTGCAATTCTCATCGGCATGCTAGGCATTTTAAATATCACTTCAATTGCACTGACTTGGACGAAATCATTTTATCTCAATTCCGTCATCACCCGCCTCAACTTCCAGGCGATCACAGTTTTCGTTCAAAAAATGCTTTCGCTTCCCTACAACTACTTTTCGAGTCGCCATGTAGGCGACTTTACGCACAGGATTTCGGAGCTTGTGCAGCTCCGCTCATTCATCACCAACACGCTGTTCGAAGTCACTATGAGCGTGTTGATGCTCGTTGTCTACTCCGCCGCCCTCATCAGCCTGTCTCCGAAACTCGCCGCGATTATTTTCGCTCTCGCTTTGGGCCTTATGGCTATCCCGATACTGCACTCGAGCAAACTTGCCGCTATTTACGCAAAAGTTTTTAAAATGAGATCCGCTCAATCGGCGCGAATTGCAGAAATCGTAACGACGATCGGTACAATCAAATCGACCGGCGCAGAATATGCGGTTAAATTTAGATTTAGCCGGGATCTACAGACGATGGTTGGGGTGGAGAATCACTTTTTCAAAGCATCTTCGAACGTCTCAACGGCAACTGCAGGCTACTATGCCATGGCAAATCTCGCAGTTATGGGAGCTGCTGGATGGCAAGCCACTGGAGGCCATCTAACGGCAGGAAAAGTCGTCTTTGCTATCTTCGTTTCAAACAGAGTCTTCAGTCCACTCCTGAACCTTGCAAAACAGTGGGATCGATTCGTTCAAACAAAGATGGCACTTTCGCGCCTCAATGATGTTTTTTTAGCCCCGTCTGAGCAGAGGACAATTAAGAAAGGCTCGATTAACTCTGGCAGTCTGCGAGGCGAAATCGAATTCCGTAATGTTTGGTTTCGGTACGGAGACAATTCGGATTGGGTGTTGAGAGACGTCAATTTCAAAATTCTTGCTGGAGAAAAACTCGCCGTCGTTGGGCCTAGCGGTTCTGGCAAATCGACTATCGCTTTTCTTTTAAGTCGTATTTATGAACCAACCGAAGGCCAAATTCTTGTGGACGGAAGAGACTACCGGGAATATGACCTCAAGTTCTTCCGCGACAACCTCGGCCTGCTTCAACAGGAACCGCAGATTCTTGCAGGTACCATCGCTGAGAATATCGCAATGAGCTCAATGAGCCCTGACAACATAGCTATTGAAAATGCCGCGGAACGCGCTTCGATTCTCTCCGTGATTCATAGAAAACCTGACGGGCTTGAACATCGGATCCCGCACGGTGGACATGGGTTCTCGAGAGGCGAAAAGCAGAGACTGACATTGGCTCGCCTGTTCTACAGCGACCCGCAGGTATTGATATTAGACGAAGCAACCTCGGCACTCGACGGCATATCCGAGCGCCAGATTATGGAGACGATCAGTCGAGAGCTCATCGGTAAGACAGTGATTAACATTGTCCATCGGTACAGCTCGCTAAAGTATTCGAGTTTAATCTTGATGTTAAACGAAGGAAGTGTCGCCGCACTCGGCACCGAAGTTTTTCTTGCGGAGCATAACTCAGCTTTTAACGACTTATTTCACCTCACAAAATTTAAAAACTCAGCGGGTGCCGCATGAATCCAATTTTACAAAGACCGAATGCTTGGCCCATGGTGATGAGTATTGGAACTCTCGGCATTTCGATTATGATTTGCATCGGAGTGGCCGCAAATTACGACGTCGAAATGGCGAAGGATGTTGCAGCGCATGTGATCGTTAAAGATGGCCGAGTCGACGCCGTGCAATTTGAACTTCCGTCCGAGTTCGCAAAAAAGCTGCGTCTCGGCAGCCGAATTCACGTGGCGCCAACGCTGCAAGAGCCTCTGTCCAGTGTGGCGTTCGACAAAGTGGAAGTAACGATTGAAAGCATCGTGCTCACCGAGCCTGATCGTTTTACAATAATCGGAAAACCAGCTCCAGCACCGGGTGTGGCACGAGCGCCGGCTCAGATTAATGTACCGACACCGACCATTTCGGAGGTTCGTATCGTTTTCAACACGAGATCTCTCATGTCTTTTCTTTCTGGAAAATTCTTTCGATCTGAAAGGTCGCGTTAATTATTTGAGTTTTTTTTCTCACTCACTCACTCACTCACTTATTCACTCACGCATTCATTCATTCATTAGAACAAAAAAATACCAGATCAGTGAGATGCTGGCTGCCTCGGTCTAGCCGGGGGCACGGGCACGTTGTTCACCACGGATGCGCCGTGCGAGCGAGCGTAGGCAAGGGCTGCTTCAAAGTCAGCGGAATCGAAACCTGGTGTCTTAATGTTGATAACTTTATAACCTTTATTTGTGGCGTGTATGATCTCATTACTCACCTGCGAGTCAGAGAAACCACCCGCTGCGCTTGGCTGAATCACAAAAGGCCGAAGCTTGACGGGAACGGTCGACAATCCACCGTCACTTCCTTGACCCGGCATCGCATAGTCAGAGGAAATTTGTTTAAAGTGCCCATCTTTGGCTTGTCTCGCCATCAAACTTGGCTCCTCAGCATATAAGTCCTCACCCAGCCCGATCACTGCCATTTTGACTTTACCATCGGCACTCGCGGCATCAGCAATTGCCCGATCAGCTGCCTGTTTCTGCTCAGACTGCGATGCCAATAAATCAGGCGAGCCTGGCTCGGCTTTATGGTCAGTACTGTTGCTCGCATCAAAGCTAAGACCCCGGATACAACTGTCTGTGGAAACGCGCGTGCTTAGATTTCCAACCGTCGCGATGTCGACTGGAATTTCACGTGATAAAAAGGCTGGTCCACCGAGTGATAGGTTCTTTCGCTCACGATTGGAAAGTTCGTTAGGATTTGCGACCGCATTTCGTGAATCGCGGCATGCCGGATCGTATTCGTAACTCAGCTTCAATCCACGAGGCAGCTTAATTGAACTGGGATCGAAATCTCCAGATTCGAATTTTTCGACTGTTAAACCTGGGTTTAAGTCGCGAAAATCTGCACTCTTCGCAAGGAGCTTCGCGATATTGAGATGGACTTTCGGATCATCGGTGAAATGTTTCAACTTCACCCGTTGCGCAACTTGCGATGTGGCTTTATTGGATCCTGCCATCACAGTCGATTTTGTTGGCATCAGGTTGGAAGCGGCAGATGCTTCCCCCGTGGGACCGCTCTCTTTTTCATCTGCCGAACTAGCGGCTTCAGTTCGGTGCGACCGCCGCTTGGGTTTGAGAATTAGATATGAGCCACCTACAAATATAAGCAAAAGGACAATTATTAAAGATCTCAGCATCTTTCACCGTCTCCAGAACTCAGGTGTTTTACAACAATGACTTGATTTGATCGGAAAAGACGCGAATCTGCTAAAGCAATTAATTCGTCCGAAGCGAAGACGCGAGGTTCGATGAATGCCATCTCAGAATGAAACAAGAAACTGGCCTATCGCCATTCACCAATTTCAAGAAATCTACAAAACCTCGCACTATTTTCACAATCGACGGAATTTTATGAGACCTATTTCTGCGAATATTCCTCCAAACAGCTGAAGCTATGAATTTATGAATTTTTTTACTCGAAAGAGGCCCAATGATGGCAAAGACAAAAAAACAGAAAAGCTCGATCGCCAAAAAAGCAAAAACCAGTTCCGATGGAAAAAAAACGAAATCGTCTCCTAATCAGACGTCTTTGGGCTCGACTCGAAAAGCGGGTGTGCGCACAGGTCAAAAATCGGCGGCAGCTAAGTTTTCGAAAAGCTCGAGTGCCGCATCAAAGCCAAAAACCGCTGTTAAAAGCGGAAGTGCCAAGGGTTCTAAGCAGAAAATCCGAGCAAGCAAGACTTCAACTGCAAAGACCGATAATTCACCGAATTTGTCTCGCGTGCGACGTGAATCTTCACAAAAGCTCGGTCTAAAAAC
>JAYVND010000346.1:0-5379 GCA_043758635.1 Bdellovibrionales bacterium | reverse complement strand
CTCTTTTGTCTGACGGCTCTCGAACAATTGCTTCGACATTTGGCCCAACATTCTAAATGAGATCATAAAGTGACTCGAAACGGAGTTGAATATATTGTTGACGTGACTGAAACGAGGTTGCATTGATCACGTTGGCGTCGGAATACGTCGCACCTAATTTAAATTTGCTTTTCTTAAATACGAAATCACTCGATGCCGACCAACCTTTACGGTTGTTATGACCCACATCTGAGCTATTGTAGAACCCCGGTGCAACGTCACTTTCGGCAAAGTAAGTTGCAAACTTCGGAATGAAATTCACATCGCGTGGGAGCGCAAAGTCAAATCCCGTATCTATCCACTGAGCCATACGGTAACTCTGCGGAGCATTGGAGTTCTGAAGAACGTTTGAACTCAATGTCCATTCCACTCCACGTACCAAAGTAAGTTTCGAGTCGGCGCCTCCCATGTAGCCATCAAACTGATAAGCATAGGCTGACGTATTGGGGCCTTGGTTGAGGATCGTATTTCCATAACTCAAACTATCGAACGCCGTTAGGCTTGGGAGATTCTCAAATTTATAGTGGAGAGCCGTCGCCTTCAGCTGCCAGCCGTCATACGGCTGAACTTTAAGAAAAATTCCTTGTGTCGTGTAGTACGGAGTTTTTTCTTTGTCGACAGTCTGTGTCGCAAGCGTAGTCGATGTCGGAATCGTCTCTTGCGCAATCAAATCCACTCCGAGCTTGTTTGAACCAATCGCGATTTTTTGAAGTGCTCCGGGGTATGCTCCCGCGGGCAAATACGCACTTCCCACGTAGCTTGAATCAATGGCGCCCAATTGAAAATACAGCGGGAGCCATGGATGATACTGCATAACGGCCTCAGATAAACCCAAACCGTTGTGTGGAACCGTGTCGCCAAAATCTGATTGTGCGTACCCATTTTGCAAAGCCACTCCCGCTTTCACGCGAAGCATGAGGCCCGGCAAGAGAACGATCTGCATATTCCCATTGAGACCGAGACCGATGATCTGCGAGTGTTCGGTTTGGTTTTGAAAGCTCTCACCATTGAGGCCGAGACTCCAGAGAAGCAGAAATCGTTTTTTAGGACTCAGTACTTTTGATTTAGCGACGAGTGTCGGCGCTTGCGAATTGAGCCGCGCGTTCAATTGCGCATTTGAATCGCTGTTTGATTGCGAAGCTGGACTGATACCTGCACTTAGCGTCGACTCCGATCGTGAAGGCGCATCTGCCTCGGCCAATTTTGCATCAGCCGTCGATGAAACGGGCATTAAAACGACAAGTGAAAAGAGCAAAAGCGCGCTTGCCGCAACTGCCGTTGGCAACGCGCCCAAAGGCCCCTTTGCCGGATTGCGAATTGAAGCTAACTTCTTAGAAAAACTGGTCAAATTCAGCGAGCCAGTCATCTTAACACCTCACCCAATAAAGCTTCGGGTTCCCATCACTGCCAACAAGGTACAAGAATCGTTCTCAGTTAAGAGGCTAGGTAAGATTGGCTAAGTATCCGATTTAACCAACTTTTTCGCATGTCATAATTGGCTGCCGATGTCGAATTAACCTCCATTCTGCCCAAATAAGGCACTCTCCAAAAATCGCAGGCTTCGGAGCCCAAACCAGGAAAAGCTTTCGCCGTCGACCAAAGCGATCGCCAACTTCTTCCGCTTCGCGAGTATTTCGAGCTCTTTCACGGTGACGAGTTTTTTGGCGCCGAAGGGGTAAGGCTCGCTCGACAAAAAAACAACCGATTCATCTGGCACATCTTCAAAATCAAATGTTGGATAAAGGCTTTTGGGCGTTGGTGGAAGAGAGGGCGGTGGCGGAAAGACCTTCGATGGGCCGACGCCCAATGTGTGAAGCACCGAAGAAATGAATGTTCCTTCGCTCGCTGCCATCCAGGGAGCTCTCCAGATGACATAAACTAAGTTTGTTTTTCCAATTCTGAGAGATTCGCTCGGTGGTGGAGTGAGCCACTCCGTTACACCTGGAAAATCCGACCAATTCGTCATCTGAGTTTTGCGACTTTTCGATTCGATGACTTTTTGCCAGCGGCATTCAATCAGCGTCAACTGACTCGCAAGATTCAAATCTCCGCCGCGAGTCGCAAGCTGAGTTAATCGCATGAGCTCTGACGGTAAATCTCCGATTGCGCGAACATGGCTCGCGTGAAATGGCATCCCAGTTGATTCTGACATGCTCTTGGAATTCTCCTCGCGGTCGAGAAGTAAAAGATCTGCCTCTAACAGCCCAAGCGCTTCGAAATTGAAATCTTTAGTTCCGCCGACTGCGGGAATTTTTAAAATTTCAACCTGAGGGTGGATACAAAAGCGAGTGCGCCCCACCACCTCGGCGCCACATTCAATCAGAGTCTCGGTCCACGACGGAACCATCGAAATCCAGCGCATACGATCACCAACTTCTTTGAACTGAACCGACAGATTCTACGCCTTTTTTGAATTGTGCCAGTTGGCTCCACTGGTTTCGCTCTTCTTGTATAACATTTAGCTGATGCCCTCTCCTCAAGCTTTTGGTGCTCACTTCATCGGGTCATTGGCATTCGGCGCAAGAACTTTGTCGGGCGCAGTTGGGACCGGCTTGGGTTTACCCTCTTTTGCCTCTTTCGCCGCTTTGTCCGCAGCTGCTTTTGCGGTTCGCTTTGCTTTTACATTTTGCGCCGTCACTATGCTCAGGCAAACGGGCGTCAGTGTCGGAATAAGATCTTCTGTCCCGAAACTTCGATTCCAGAATGTCTGCACATCGCTGCCAGAAGCCGTATTAGAAGTTTTAGTTGAGGCCGCACCAGATGCCGTGTCAGAAGCCGCATCAGTTAGGAGACTCACTTGCCGAGCCTGTGCCGGGCCGTTGATTCGCGAATCCTTGCTCAACCCCACGCCTTCGGCACGCGTAACGATATCCCCAGCAGCCATTGCGAAGTTCGCTAGAAGACCCGTTGGATCATCAGCACCAATTGCTGGCTTTGGCTGGTCATTGCAGGCGGCATTGTCGGGATTTTCCATCATCGCCCACTCATTCACTTTTTTAGCAAAAGACTGGCAAAACTGTTCGTTCGCTCGTCGACGTGCTGCGAACTTACACGGAAAATCATCTCCACATGCCGTGTTATCGGCAGCGCGACCGCGTGGATAAAAGACGCCGCGATCAGGCCAACTTGCAACGACAACGGCACTTTCTGCTGGGTTCGAGTTGGGTGCCGGCAAAAATGTGAGAGTCTGGTCTGCATCGGCAGCTGCGCCGTATTCGTCACTTCCGTCAGGTGCTGGAGTTTGAGTCGAAACCGGCGGCGCAACTCCGGGACGCGGAGGATTGATAAATCCCGTGCGGTTTTGATGGACTTCATTGTTTTGATTCGTGACCTGAGCTCTGTTTTGATTTCCGCCCGGATTGCCATTCTGGTTTCCGCTTGCTTGCACCATATCCAGTGACGCGGACCGCTCGTCCATCGTCAATTCGCTTACACCGGTCGCTAACGTTGGTGCGCGCGAGCCTTCGCTGCTGTAGCGATGAATGCCAGAGATTTCGATTTTTCCGTCAACCAAATAGCTGATTGCTAAACGAAGTCCCGATGGACTCCATTGCTGATTCATCCGGGCCAGGTCGTCGCAACCTTTTGCGGTGCAAGGGTTCGAACACTGGTCTGCAAGTTCGAATTCTAAACCTTTAATATCTATCGGCTGAACGACACCATTTGCGGGTGGTTTTGCTTTTGGTAGAGCCGAAACATCAAGCGTTAAATGCATATTGAGATATAAGCCAGAGTTCATTTTTTTGATCCAATAAGACCGCGTTGAAGCGACCCATTCATACTGAGAGGAGGTCTCCGAATTGGTGCTGAGCGAGGCGCCCGCGAGATGAGTCGTCATACCGGTCAGTGCTCCGGTTGTTCCGGTGGTCGTCGATCCCGCGCCTGTTGCTCCGCCTACTGTGGGGGACTTCTGCGCATCTTTCACCGGGACGGGAACTTCGCAGGTTTCGAAGGCTCTCGGTGCCATGCGAAACTGCTGCCGGTTTTGCATCATCATGCCCATGCAACTTTTCGCAGCTGCCGTCACGTCGGCCGCGTCGGCCGTGACAGCACCTCGATGACCGATTGTCGCCGTCATGTTCGGAGGAGCGCAGGCTGAAGCCGTAACGAGTGCAGCACCCATCGAAGCGATAACTGTTGTGATGGCAAAGCTTTTCATAATTTCAACCTATCATTCGTTTAATCAAAGCAGATGCAACTCGGGTGAATTGAACTCAACTGTCAATGCTCTGCAATCGCGAGGCGCACAACTTCTCCGACGGCGCTGTCTAATCTTTCAACAACTGCATGCGCAATTATCACCACTTAACCGATTTTTACTTTTTTACCCGGCGCTGCTTTTGAGTTCAACCGCACTCGTTCCACGACATTTTGCGGCGCATAGCGAACCACTTGCTTGCTGCTCGCCCCCCAGTCGATTAGTGTTGCGAACAAACGCGAAAGGACTCACACAGACATGCCTCACAACTCTTCGCACAATACTCCGCACAACACGTCCCAAAATTTAATGAAAAATTCGATCAACCTCACGCCGTCGCAGTTTACCACCGGCTCGAGCCCTGTGCCACCGATCACGCCTTACCGAGCGCTCCCACCTCTCAGTCACTACAAAAAAGGCGATGTTCTTGTCGTTTTCGGTGAGCTTTTCTCACGAGGCTACGCCAATGGCATCGTTGACGAAGCTGAAGCCGCCGGCATGACCGTGATTCGTTCGACCGTAGGTCGTCGCACCGAAACCGGAGCGCTTCGCGCACTGAACGAAACCGAAATGGCAGCTCAACCAAAACCATTTATAAATATCCCCCTCGAGGCGGGCTTCGATATGCAGCCTTCGAGCAAAGGTGTCTCCCCTGTCGAGCAGCTCAAATCGGTGAAGCTCTCTGCATGGAGAGATGTGAAAATGGATTGGGATCAGGTGAATGATTCGCGAGAGGTCGGGATCGCCCGTTTTCGCAGAAACGTCACAGACTACGTGCAAGAGCTTGAGAGTCTGATTCCAAAAGGCGCCAATGTTATTTTCTTACACACGATGGCCGGCGGCGTACCCCGCGCCAAAATTATGATGCCGTTGATGAATCGAATCTTCAAAGGTACCGGCGATCGCCACATGAAATCCGAAGAGTTCTGGAATTCAGAACTTGGCAGATTTTGCTCGATGAGTTTCGATGAAGTCACCGCTCACACGCTCGACCATCTGATTGAGCTCTCGAGTGCTCTTCGAGAGCGAGTCGTGAGAGAGGGCGGAAGCGCGCGCTACTTGGCTTACGGGTATCACGGAACCGAGGTGATGATTCGCGGAGAATATGTTTGGCAAACCTACGCCCCCTACATTCAAGGTTG
>JAYVND010000345.1:0-5387 GCA_043758635.1 Bdellovibrionales bacterium | reverse complement strand
CTTATTTCGGGACGAACGAACTACCCGAATGGAGCTGTCTTCGGTAAAGTTGGCATCATCACCAAGGATGATCCTGCGTTTACGAGTTCAAAAGTTCCCGCGGGTACAATGCGCTATCAATTAATGGTCCGCGATTCTCAGAAGTATGCCAGCACTGGCGGCTGGGGTTACGCTCTCTTCAATGCGGAGGGCGTGAGATACAACACTCCCGTTAAGACTGAAACTTCCGCCTGCTTCGCATGCCACCAGTTGGTAGAGAAAAAAGGATTCGTCTTTTCAGAACCGATGCTTGGCTTCGGAAATTCGGCTTTTAAAATTGCAGCCAAAAACACAAAAGCGGTGAATTCAGCTTCGATCGCGTTTGTAGTCAAATCGGCTGAAGATCTACCGACTACCGTGAGATCCGCACTGCCGAAAAAATTCAAACGCCTCCGCTTTTATAAGGGACCGTTGAGCAAACATCTTTTCGAGGGTTCTCTTAATGAGCTTCGCCCTCTATTGACCCTCGAAGTTAAAAAAAGCGGGCTGCCCGCAGCATTAATTTCAGATGATGGCGAGCGCTCGGTGGTGGTTTCTCCAGCTGATCCAACGTCTGGAGCGGCCCAGGCAGCCTGCGCAGTCGGGTTAGTGAAATATCTTGTGATAGAGCATGATCCAGTTACGGAAGGTCCGTTTTTGCAACTTCACTCCTTCTGTGATTTCGAACATTGAAATGAGGCTCTGGATTTTCTTTGCTTATCGAACTGCCCGCATGACAAACAAAATCTATTTATTTTATCGTATTGAGGCGTGGCTAAGTATTGTCCGAAATTTCTCACACTTGCGGAAATATCAGAGTTTTCCTCGCTAAGTTTATACCTAGTGCTCCGAGGGCGATCTGAGCGAAACGGCCCGAGTCCCGCTGATTGTCCAACTTCTGTTCACCTCAAGTTTTGGCCGAAAAAGCCGTAGAGTTGAGAGTGCCTGTGGACCACAAAGAAACGGCGGACATTTTATGCAGACATTCAGACGCCTTCTAGCAAAATTGAGTGGCGCGTTCAGAGCGCAATGGCTCGTCGGGTTGGCGACTCGACTCTCGATAAGTCGACTTTTAAAATTAACGACTGTTGCAATTGGCTTGATCATCATCCCTGTGGGCTTTAACGCCTGTGGTGAATTCAATGCGATCAATTCACGAAGCTTGTCTTCAGTCTTAAATTACGAGTCTGCTCCGAACACTTTAAACGGGGATGAACTCTACTCATCCAAATGCGCAGTCTGCCACCAGCCGTTGCAACAGTCGCAGAAGCAAAATGCATCTGTCGCTTTAATAACAAATGCAGTTTCGACGATTCCTGAAATGAGTTTGCTCAAGGGCCATCTCACGAGTGACGAAATACTCGCTATTTACTGGGTGCTCCAGGGAAATCCTTCAGTTGAGAGTTCTAAGCAAACGCCATTTGCTTGCGCAACCAATCGTCCCCCTGGTCACTCCGAAATGCGCCGTCTCACCGCGTACGAATACAAGAATACCATCCAGGATCTTTTTGGATCAACATTGACAAACCAGTTGAATTCCACGCTAGCCGGTTTGCCGGCAGACGCAATTACCGACGGCCTTGATAATATAGATCCCGCAGTTTCATCCTCGCATATTAGTGCTTATATGAAGATTGCGACTCAGATAGGAGACGCGGCAGTTGCGAACCCGACCGTCCTCTCGACGATCGCCGGAGCTTGTGCCACTTCCGGAACCGTCGATGACAACTGCACAAAATCATTTATTGCAAACTTCGGAAAAAAGGTTTTCCGCAGACCACTTACGACTGCTGAAATCGCAACGGTTTTCGCTATCTCGAAGGACGCTTCCACGGCAAGTTCAGATGCGCTCGAAGGCTTCCGGATTTCGATTAGCTACCTGCTACAGTCGCCATTCTTTGTTTACCGAATCGAAATGGGAAGCGATCTCAACAAAGCCGAAACGGGAACGTTTAAATTAACTTCCTACGAAGTCGCAACCCGCCTGTCTTATTTAATCGTTGGAACTCTTCCTGATCCAACACTGATGGGTCACGCCGACGACAATTCGATACAATCCGACGCGACTTATAAATCTGAACTCGAACGGCTGCTTTCTGATCCGCGAGCGAAAATTCATTTCCGACATTTTTACGAGCAGGTTTGGAAAACACCAGGTACGCATCTCGTCAACTACTCGCAAAATTTTTTGCAAGGCACCGATGTCAGTCAGCTTAATGCAGATGCTAAAACCGAGCTCAATGACTTCGTGGATTACATTGTTTGGAAACAAAAAGGAAACTTTTCAGACCTGATGACCTCCGACGTTGTATTCCCGCGCACTGCCTCTCTCGCATCGATCTACAACACTCCTGTATGGTCTGAATCCTCGCCAATTTTGCACGCGCCTGCCAATTCGAGATCCGGCTTGCTCACTCGCGTGTCGTTACTTGCTGGAGGCTTAGATCAGGCCCATCCACTTGTACGCGGAGCGTTTATAAGACGAAAGTTTCTGTGTGGAGTTTTGCCACCGCCGAGCCCATCCGCTTTTCCTCCAGGAACGCTTGAGGCCCCAGCTCCTCAAGGGTCGCAGAGCTTTCGAGAAGTTTTTGAGAAGAAAACTTCGGACTCCGCGTGTATGCGCTGCCACTCGATGATCAACCCGCTCGGTTTCGCTCTCGGCAATTTTGATAACCTCGGGCGTTTTCAGACGACTGAAAAAATCTTTGATATGGCCGGCATGCTTCTTGGCAGCCAGCGAGTCGACGCAGTGACGAGCCCTTCAATTGATGCGCCGGTGGTCGTAAGCGTCAATGGAGCGCAAGACTTAGGACACCAGCTAGCTAACAGTCAGACTGCCCCTAAGTGTTTTGTTACTGAATGGTATGAATATGCAGTTGGCCGTACGGAAGACAACAATGATGGGTGTTCAATGAATGCCGGTTTCAATGGCCTTACACGAACTAATGGCAGCGTCATTGATATGATTCGTGAAACAGCACTGTCTCCAAGCTTTCGTTTGCGGCGAGTTCAGTGATGAATCTACGAATCAACTTGGTCACGAACCAAAGAGTAAATATCTGAAATCGACTCAAGCTTATTTAATTATTTCCAGTAAATATTATGTGATGCCGGATGCAATTGAGAGGAACTTATGAAGTACAATCGCCTGTCCAGACGAAATTTTTTACAAACTGCTGCTGGTGGTTTGATTGCATTTCCGTTCCTCCCCTCGTTGTTTTCAAAAGCTGACGCCGATACGATTTTGGTTCCAAAGAAATTTGTTTCTGCGCGTAATCCGAATGGCTATTATATGAGGCAGCTTTTCCCCACAGCGGAAGCTGCAACTAAAATAGCCAACGATGTTTACGTGACTGATCTAAGAGCCACGGCTGGTCAGGATATTTCGCAACTTTTAACCTCTGCAAGGTTTGAAACAGTTCGAAGCAAAATGAATTTACTGCGTGGTCTGGACCCCGTGGGCAACGCGGGTCACAATTCGAGTTTCATGTTGGGCGGTTACTACTTCGATTCGAGCGCAAGCGCGCCAACCGGGAAAACAATTGATGCCGTGCTCTCACGGTCTTCCAAGGTTTACGCGACTGAACCGCAGATGCGACTATTAAGCCTGAAGCCAGGAGGCGGCACGAGCAGCTCTGGTGGCGGCGGAATCTCATTTGATGTTAGCGGAAATGGTTTTGCGGCGCTACCAACATTTGCGAACGAAAATGCGGTTTTTCAAGCTTTGTTTGGTGCTACCGGGGCAAGTCAAAGTGCTGCGGCGCTGGCGCACTCCGCAAATCAAACTAAAGTTGTTGATCAAGTATTTAAGGACTATTTAGCTGTGAAGCAATCACGGTTTATTTCATCTGTTGATTCGCGCCGCCTTGAGCAGCATATGGCCCTTTTGAGTGACCTTCAAAATCGACTCAAGGGATCACCGAGCGGTAGCAGCTGCGTCGCTCCCACGTTAGGGGTGAGCAACAGCGGAACTTACAACCCGTGGAATATAGATATTGGTTACAAGAATCATATTGATCTTATAGTAGCCGCGATGGCCTGCGGACTCACAAACATTGCAACGCTCAATATGGAGTCGAACGGGTTCTTTGACGCCAATTACTCGCATGACCCAGTTTCTCATTGTGGCGATCAAGTGGGTCAACTGGATCTAGCGGCAGCCGCTCTCAAAATTAATGGCTTTTATGCCGATAAAATTTCGTATCTGGTTAAACAAATGGATTCTGTTTTAGAGGCGAACGGCAAAACGATGTTGGATAATTCTCTGGTCTTTTGGAGTTCGGAAATGTCCAATGCCCGAATTCATTGCTACGATTCGTCTCAAGCCGTTCTATTCGGCGGATTACAAGGCTATTTCAAAACCGGTCTTTACGTGGATTACCGTCAAAAACCTCTCACGTATAAGTTTAGCGGGTATGCCGACTGGGATGCCAACGGCCGAGTCTATAATCAGTTGCTCGTCACGATTCTACAGGGCATGGGTCTTTCTCCAGAAGAATACGAATTAGCCGGCAACCCAGGATTCGGGAATTACATCCCGCGCGGTAACTCATATTCAGTCGACTGGAGCGTCATTTATGCTGGCTATCTGTCGACCGCAATGAGACGTGCTCCGCTTCCCGCAATCACGTGATTGAGAAGGAGTTACCAATGAATTACCGGGCCAAAATAATTTGTGTTTACCTTACGTGCGGCGTAGCGGCACTTCTCGCAAATCAAGCCTGCGGTGGGTTTCAAGCTGGCCGCAGCGTAGGCGGTGCTTATGCTGCAGATTATAGCGGCAGTTTGATCCATCCCTCAAACTCGTCACCGATAGTCGGTGAGACGGTGACGTTTACGCTGCCGATTGACTCGGCCGCGGCAACGGCCCGACTGGGCTGGACACACATCCTTACGGACCCAGTCACCGGCGCATTTTTACCCGCTTGTTTAGAGGTGGCTGGTAACGCCTTACCAACTTATACTTTGGTTTGCACAGTGCCTGGCCTTCTGGAAATTGACTCGGAAGTGACGGACATAGGTTCAACCTCGGGGCCATTTCAATTGAAGCTGAATGTGGCAGCAGCTGCACCGAGCCCAACGCCGACACCTTCTATGCCTGGTTCCCCTTCATCTTCGCCCACCGGTGCTCAGCTTTACGAAGCGAAATGCGCGAGCTGCCACGGGACACTCGCTTCAAACAGTGTTCGGCAAAAAACGGTCGCCGGTGTCACGACGGCGCTATCGAATATTTCAGCGATGCAAAGTATTAATTTGAGCACCGATCAGATTAATATGATTGTCAATGCATTGAATGGTAAATAGGACGACTGTCATCCGTAAACTAAGTAAATTTAATTAAGCGCGTGCCGATTTCGACGGCGCCTGAA
>JAYVND010000344.1:0-5389 GCA_043758635.1 Bdellovibrionales bacterium | reverse complement strand
ACAGCTTATATGAAAGAATATCTCGCAAACGGGAAGGGGCGAGTCTTTTACGTATGCGGCTCGATGCAAAGAGCGGCGATTGCAGATGGACATGGGTTTCACGCCGACATCGAGCACCTCGGTGCCGGCGCTCAGCGTGGCGCGACCGGACCTACGATGATCGAAGTCGTAACCGAACCCGGAAGTGAACTTGCCATTGCCGCTGACTCAACCCGCTTCAATACGTCCAATTACCATCATGCTGCTGTCGACGGCACACAGCCTCAGGCCGGCCGCACACCGAACTCAAAAATCACCGCTTACAATATCAATCCAGACGGGTCACGAGGACCGATTGTTAAATCAATCGAGTTTAAAGACAATGCCGGATTCGCAACGCAGTTTCATCCGGAATTTCGCGGCTCTCCCGAGGAATCAAGAATTGTTAAGTATGTGGCCACTGGTTGGAAAATGCGCGGCCGCTATGCGCCGACCGCGATCAAAAGCTGCATGCAAAGAAATCTGACAAAACTCATTGAGGCCAGCAGCGGTGGCTTTGCTCCGTAAGTAAAAGTGCTTTGCGAGCGCATCTCCGGACCTTCCTCATAGCCATGGGATTTAAATCCTGATACAAAAGCGGCAATACACATGAGATTTTAGGAGACGGCGTGCATTCAATTCAACTCGCGAGTTCAATGGTCATCTCAGCATTTATCATCACTGCTGCCTGCTCCAAAACTTCACATGGAAATTCCTTTCCGAAACCTTCCGTCACCAAGGCCAACTCACGAGCCGTCAATTGCGGTGAATTGAATTCGCCGTCTGGGAGAAATTTCCGATACTGCTCACTGAAAGCTTCGCCAAATTCAACTTCGAAAAACGTTGTTTATTACTTTCACGGTCTCGGAAGTTCGGCCGATGAGTTGACCAACAGCTTTTGGCAACAGGCGGTAGAAGCCCTCAATCTCTCACTCGGCAGTGCATCGCCAGATTTTGTCTCAATTGACTTTGGACCCTCTGCAATTTTGGGCTCGAGCGAAAGTCTGATGAACACCATATCAGCTCAGGAAGTTGTGTCGGCTGTCATTCCGAAGCTCGATCGAATTCTTGGTTACACTCAGAATACCACGCGTTCGGTTGCGGGAATGTCGATGGGTGGCTTCAACGCATTGAATGCGGCGGCGGCTCGAAATTTCTCTTCGATTATTTTACTCTGCCCGGCGCTTATCGATTTTAATCCGTTCAATACGAATGAAATCATTGAGTATAAATCACGCAATGCAGCCGTTATCGATGCTTCGACCGTGGACTCAGCTCTGTCACTCGCTCAGAATACTTTCCGCGACGAGAACGGCTGGGCAGGATCAAACCCATTTGAGCAACTCAAAAACGGTAAGATACGGGCGGCTCATATTTTTATTTCAATTGGAAAACAAGATCAGTTTGGTTTTTTTGAAGGTGCCACATCCTTTCAGCATGACGCAATAATCGCGGGTATTTCGGTCGATTGGCACCCCGTTAGTGGAACCCACTGCTCTTTTGATACTTCTGCCATGTTGAGTTTTCTGAATTCGAAGATGAAATAAGAGGGAGCCAAGTTGAAAGCTATTTCGCGATTAAAAACCGTCCTTCAGTTGAAAATTAATTTGCAGTTGAAAGCTAACTGGCAAAAAAAATTAAAAAATTTAACACAAGTCTTGCTCACACGGGTGTTGCTCACCCTGAGTACGAGCATTCTCTCAAGTGGTTGTGCCCATTCAACCGCGAAACATTTGCCGCCGACCGTGAACAATCTTGACGACGTCGCATTGAGGCGCGTGATCGATCAATACACAGAAGCTATAAAGCATCTGGATCCGTATTCGGCTCCTTACTTCAACATCGAAGCAGATTTGAGTAAATTCGGTGATTTTCCATCACCGGCATTCTACGATCGCGCAAAAGCAATTTATCAAACTACGAAGAGCGACTTGCGCGCTGTACACTTCGATCAGTTGTCAAAAGCAAATCAGTTGACGTATCGCCTCTTCGCTGAAGATGTGGATGTGAGTCTGAAAGGCTTTGATTTTCCTTCGCGGTATTTAGATCTCAATCAAATGAGTAGCCGACTTCATGATTATATCGACAGCTCCAGCGAGACCTTAACGAACTTCCCTTTTGATTCAGTTTCACATTACGACGCTTATTTGAAACGCTCGATGGAATTTCCGGCATACGTCGATCGACAGATTGCAATGCTTCGCGAAGGGATGCGCAAGAAGGTTGTGCTCAGCTGCACCGTTGCGAAAAAGGTTCCAAACAGTTATAACGACGCGCTCGAGAAAAAAACGGACGCAAATCCATTCTATCGGCCCGTTGGATTCATGCCGAAAAATTTCTCAAAAGAAGACCGGGACAGACTTTCCAAAGCATATGCTGACCTCGTAGATAAACGAATTCTTCCGGGCTATATAAAATTCGATCAGTTCTTCCGCGAGGAGTATCTACCACATTGCCGAAATGGATTTGGAATCAAATCTCTGCCCGGCGGAGATGAGTGGTACCGTTACGCAATCTTAGCCAATACAAATTTGTCACTTGATCCAGCCGCAGTTCATAAAACAGGATTAGACGAAGTCGCGCGGATCTCGAACGAGCTTGAAAAAATCAAATTAACGAGGCATTACAAAGGAAGTTTACAGGAATTTTTGAAGTCTGAAGCAATCAACTCTAAGTCATTCTTCACGAGCTCAAGCGACATGTTCCGCGCTTTCGAAAAAGTAAAGTTGGAGACCGCACTACGAATTCCAAAGTTCTTCTCTCTCATACCCCAGAGCGATTTTAAAATAGTCGAGACCAGCAACCCCGAGGACGCAGCTGGAAGCTACAATCAGCCAACCGAACTCATGCCGTATGGTCGATTCATCGCAAACACCAAAAATTTACGATCGGTACCGATATCGGGCGTGACCACATTGATGATACATGAAACCGTGCCGGGCCATCACTTTCAACTCGCGTTGCAATTTGAAATGAAAGATAAACTCTCGGAGTTTCAACGAAAAATCTATGGGTCAAATTCGTTTGTCGAAGGGTGGGCACTTTATGCTGAGTTTCTCGGAAACGAGATGGGCATGTTCGAGGATCCAACGCAGAAATTTGGACATCTCAACGAAGAGATGTTGCGCGCGGTTCGACTTGTGGTCGATACGGGGATTCACAACATGGGCTGGTCTCAGAAAAAAGCGATCAAATACATGCGCGAGCACCTGGCCTCTGACATTGGCGATATCACCAACGAAGCCAATCGATATTCGGTTTGGCCTGGACAGGCCCTCGGCTACAAAATTGGTCAGCTCAAGATACTGGAACTTCGCAGACAAGCTGAAAGAGAACTCGGGCGGGATTTCGATATCAAAGGCTTTCACGAAGCAGTCATCGGGAACGGCACCGTTTCACTTGGTGTGCTCGAGACGCAAGTGAAAGACTGGATCCAAAAAGTTAAGTTAATTCACAAATAGTTCTCAAGCGATACGATTGCTCACGCGCCTTCAGAATTGCCAGTCCAGCTGACCAGACAATCTCCAGTCAACAGTGACTGGAAGGGCGCTAAATTGACTCACGACGTAACTCGCACTGGGCATAAATGAAAACCTACGACCCCATTTAAGTGCAACGGTTATGTTGGTAGCAGTGCCATGGCTGTCGAGGGTGTATTTTCCGCCCGCCGAGGTGCCATCTTTTGATTGATCTTGAATCACAGACGCGTGACCGCGGTACCAGTTGTAGGCAAAGCCTCCGAAAAGCAAAAGATACTCGTTGATTCGGTGGCCAACCGATAGTCCTGGCCCAGCAAAACTATATTGCGCACTTCCATGCCACGGAGATCCGCCCGGTCCAAATGTGACCGCTTGATCGCCACTCGCAGAAGTCCATGCAGCTCCAGCCATCAGTTGTAAAGCGAGCGAGAGGTTATCATCAGCAGCTGTAGAGTTGGGCTCACCAAGAACTTGAATTTGACCCAATAGCCAGGCCGAGCCGAGAAGTGCGCTGAATGAACCCGTCACTTCTGAACGGTCTAAGATTCCGAAGGAGATTCCAACGGGTACGATTACCGAGTGATCGATATGCGAGTTCGAGAAGTCAGGAGGACGCGCGTTGGCTGAGTCGGTCACATTCACTTGCTGTGAATCTTGGATTCCGACATGCAGACCGATGTTTCCGGCGCGCCCACTCACCTCTGGCGACATAACAAGTGGCATTGGGACATTCACAGCAAGCGTGGTGCAAGCGCTGAGACACCAAGCAAGCGATAAGAGAGTGAGCAAGAAGCGCGCTGGACTTAACTTTGCCCGACCCGAAGGGTCTGGAAACTTTGCCCGACCCGAAGGGTCTTGAAACTTTGCCCGACCCACAGGGTCTTGAATACGGATCTGATTTCTCATGATCGCTCCAAATAGTTTTGCGTGTGTTAGACACACAGACTACCAGATCACTTTGTCAGACTGGCAATACATTTCATGTTGCTCGAAGATCACAAAGTAAATGCAACCAAATATTTCGAGACTGCTTCATTGAAAAGAGACCAAAAAGTTCTTAGAGAGAGGCGGCTCAACTGTTGCGCATCAGTAGCGCATCAGTTGCGCATCGGTTGCGACACAGTTGAGCCTCTGATTCATTCGTCAATCCGAGTCGGGTTTACTGACGTGAGTAGCCGATTGACAAACCTTTTCTCGGTATGTTGTACAAAAAATGATCGGCGTCTTTCAGTGTAACAGAGTTCAAAGCGCCCTCTGAGTCAGAACACTCATTTCCTACACAGTCGAACCGCAAGTTGACCGCTTCACAAGGATCTTTCAACTGCATATAAACCGCAACGGTTCGGCCATTCGAAGCCGCGGTTGAAATGTCCGCATTACAGTAGGCAGTCGAAGACGAAAGATATGTGCCCGAACGAAGAGTTCCGCTCGATGGTTTTGGAGTGGATGTCGTTGTAGTAGGAGTGGTCGATGCCGCTCCTACACGTTGTAGCGGAATGCTCGGCGCAACATCTTTGTCTTCGTCACCAAAGCCAGTCAGCCATTGGCTCACGTTCAACGTGTCTCCATTCACGCTTAAGCGAAGATCACGCAATGCAGAGACATTGCTATCAACTGGAATGCGATATTCGATCTGGTAAACTCCATCGCCCACGTTTTTCGTGTAGCTAAACGTTCCTTTGAGTGTTTCGCCGCCTTCAATTTTGTCTGTACATGCCGAATTCGAAAAAGCTTGTTCGGTGTGCTCGACGTTTGCACCTGTGAACTTAATAGAAAGACTGCGGTAGCTGCCGTAAGACATCGAACTCGCAAGACATCCGGATTTCCACTGACCTTCTAACGAAGGTCCCGAAATATCACCTGCTTTGGTAACTCTGCCATCGATGCCGTTG
>JAYVND010000343.1:0-1642 GCA_043758635.1 Bdellovibrionales bacterium | reverse complement strand
TACTGGCCCGTTAAGACGAGCGCAGTCGATTTTGCGTTGGCTTTGCCTTCGGTGCGCAGGTACTGACCCACGCGTTTGGCCGCTTCAGTCGGAGCCATAAACTCGGAGCGCCCATTGGATACGACTTTCGCATCGAGTAAGCGGACTTCTTTATTCAAAAACTTGTAGACATCACGACCTTCATCGCACATCCAGTAGCCATTGATATCTTTGTTGAATTGCGGCTTCACGCGGAAGACGCCCTCTTTATTGTAGCTCACGCGAACGTTGCAACCTGTTGAGCAACCGGTGCAAACCGTGGAGTGTTCTTTTAAGAACCAAACACGCTGACGGAAGCGGAAGTCTTTTGACGTCAACGCACCCACCGGGCAGATGTCGACCACGTTTTGCGAGTATTTATTTGTAAGCGGTTTGCCATCGACCGTTCCAACTTCAGCGCGGTCACCGCGATTGAATATGCCAAGTTCGTTTGATTTAGAAACTTCGTCGGTGAAACGAACACAGCGCGAGCAGAGAATGCAACGCTCAGAATCCAAAACCACGCGAGGTCCGAGATCCACGACCTTGTGTTTTTTGACTTTGCGCTCAGCCATCTCCGGCGTGTATTTGCCGTAGGCCATATACTGATCTTGAAGCCCGCATTCGCCGGCTTGATCGCAAATCGGGCAATCGAGCGGATGATTGATCAGATGGAAATCGAGTCCCCACTTCACCGCATCTTTTACTTTTGCCGAATTGTTGTTCACAACCATTCCGTTCGTCACGGTTGTGTTGCACGCGATCTGAAGGCGTGGATTGCCTTCAATCTCAACCATGCAGAGGCGGCAAACACCGGCAATGCTCAACCCAGGATGCCAACAGTAATGGGCAATCTCGATTTTATTGTGATGGAAGGCTTCGATGATTGTCGTGCCCTCATTCACTTCGACGGGCGTTCCGTTAATGGTGGCTTTGATTATGTTGTTGGACATAAATTTTGTTTCCTTTCACCTTTGAGCGCTTCTCGTTGATGAAGTACTCAAATTCTTCGCGGAACTTCGTAACGAAGCTCAACACAGGCAAAGCCGCTGCATCTGAAAGTGCGCAGATGGTGCGACCTTTCATGTTATCGGCGATCTTTAAAAGTAAATCCACATCGCCCGGCTTTCCGTCGCCTCTGACGATTCCGTTGACAATCTTTTGCACCCAACCCGTGCCTTCGCGGCAAGGTGTGCACTGACCGCAAGATTCATGATGGTAGAAATGCGAAATGGTGCTGAGCACATCGACCATGCAATTCGAATCATCGATCACGATCACTGCGCCCGATCCGAGCATCGATCCAAGTTGCGTCATGTTCTCGTAATCAAGCGTCGCGTTTTCGCATTCAGCAGCGGACAGAACCGGTGCCGAAGATCCACCAGGAATGACCGCTTTGAGTTTGCGGCCAGGCTTGAGTCCGTTGCACTCGTTATTGATGAAATCCATCAATTTGTAACCGAGCGGAACCTCATAGGTACCTGGGCGGTTGACGTCGCCCGAGATCGAGAAGAGTTTTGTGCCAGCAGATTTCTCGGTTCCGTACTTGCGGTAACCTGGGCCACCGTCACGAATAATGTTCACGACTGCAGCCAGTGTTTCGACGTTGTTCACGATCGTCGGC
>JAYVND010000342.1:0-5414 GCA_043758635.1 Bdellovibrionales bacterium | reverse complement strand
GGTCACACCGTCGGCTGACGCTTCGCCGTTGACCACGAATTGAGTTTTCGCAAAGTCGTTGATGCCGACATGTTTGAGTGAGCTGTTGAGTTTAACGCAACCTAGAGTTGAATTGAGCATGATTGCGAGTGCCGAAAAAATCAGCACTTGATTCGCGCGAGCGAGAACTCGGCTGGCTCTCAACATCTGCGTCTCGCCAATCAAATAAAGTCTATTTTTGAAAGGTATCACTTCACCCACCGCCTTCGCTAACGTCCCGCTTTTCAAGGTCAATTTCGAAAATTAACCTCGTCTTAATCGTTTCGGAAGGAGTACCCGTCTGCTTTAGCCAGGACCACGCAAATAGGGCTGTTTCCGCACGTTTGGCGGGTTACGTTTTCAGGAAGTGACGCCGGTCAGATTGGACTGCATGAGATAGGGCCGCAAACGATCGGGGGCCGGCATCAAAACGGAGCTGAGCAAGGTTATTTTCTCTGATTGTGACAGAACTCACTCGCAGGCGCAGAGCTCTTCTACACGCGTCTTTTCAAGCGAGCGACTGCGCCCGGGCCGCAAGGCCCTTTTGATAGTACCAAGTCAGGTAGCAAATCACCGACCAAACCATCATTGTTTGATGGTTCACTTGCCAGTTCTTAAAATTGCAATCGGTAAGACCTCCAACATGCAACGCAATCTGCGCGCCCCACGCGCCTAAGATCAACGTGCGATGCCATGTCTCCTTGCGTGGCACGACCTTCCACAGCCGGTATGTCATGAGCATCATGGTCGCGATCAACGCGAAGTAGCCGCCAAGCCAAGAATACCGCTGCCAGATAAAAATTGAAGGTAGGTGTTGTGAGCGTTGCCCACTTTACCGCCCTTATTGCCGATCATTTCGTTGTACTCATTCGCAAGACGCTCGTTCTCATTGAGGCCAATGCCGAGAATCGGATGCATTTTGATGATTGCGATATTCTCGTTCCAAAGCTCCACCCGCTCCGAGTTACTCGCAAATTTTGGATCAGTCATCGTCGCGACTCGCTCGTGAACTTGGGGTATCGCGACATAGGCGATACCCGCAAGGAGGATCAGCGAGCCCACGAAGATCGCCACGAGCTTGCGGTTGAGCATTGACGTCAGGCGAACCATTGCGACAAAGAGCGCGATCCACGCACCGCGAGTGAAGCTCAATAAGATTGCGGAGAATAGGAACAACGCCGAGATCGAGTAAAACACGCACCATTTACGTGTCCCACCGAGATTAAGCAAAACCGCCGCGATCAAAAAAGAAAGCGACATGTTTGCAGCGTGAGCGAAGTTCGTCGGCATCGTGAAGAGGCCACTTACGCGGTAGTAGTGCTGCGGATCGGTCGGACTGTTCGCGAGGTAAACATCTGCGCGACCGCGGATGAAATCCCAACCGGTGAAGGTTTCTTGCACACCATGAACTGAAACTGAAATTGCGATAACGGCGAGAACTGGGAAAATGCGTCGGCTCATCCCCGCCCACCGCAAGCCGTAGGTCAGCCCGTAGAGCAAAGCGATCCACCGAATCTGGCCAAGTATCGTGAACAATTTCGCATCGGGAGCTGCATTTTACAAAGTACGAAAGTAAAACGACGAGCAACAGCGACAACAAAGCAAAGTCAGGACCGATGCAGAAAAATGCTTTCGTCGAATTCAACGATGAGGGCGCTTGGTCGGCGTCACCATAGATATCAACTTGCTTCACGCCTCCACGCTTTTGCATGACTCCGGAGATGGTCGATAGCAAAAGAGTCAGCCAACCAAAAATCTTGTTGCCAGCTAGCGACGTCAATAGGGAGATTGCGTAAAGCGCGAGCTAGATTAAAATAGCGCGTCTTAAAAGATCCAAATTCATAAAGCTTCTTTGCTTGCTGCCGAATTAACTTCGACTGTAATCGTCTTGATAACGAACGATATCATCTTCACCAAAATAACTACCGATTTGCACTTCAATAAATTCGAGCGGTAAAAGCCCGGTGTTTCGAACTCGATGTTTTGCACCGACCGGAATAAAGATATAGCTCCCGCGCTCCACGCGGGTCGAAAGATCATTCAAGATCACTTCACCTTCCCCCGAAACAACAACCCAGTGTTCACTTCGTAATGCGTGAGACTGGTAAGAAATCTGTGCCTTCGGATCAACAACAATTTTTTTCAGTTTATAATGTTCTTCATCTCTCTGAATCTCATATCGCCCCCAAGGACGAACTTCAAACTGGTGCTCACGCAATGACTTATGATTTTGTTTGGCAAGCTGGGCTACGACATCTCGAACATCCTGTGACGAACCACGCTTCATCAAAAGCAAAGCATCAGGTGTGTCAATCGCCAGAATATCTTTCAGATCAACAAACGCCACGACTTTGTTTTCGGTCGCGAGACCAAAGCAATTTTCACTCTTTACGTTGATGACTTCAGCCTGATTACGAACACTCGCAGTCTGCGGGCTTGAATGCTCCACTTCAGCAAAGTTTGCAATGTCATCCCATGAGCCAAGATCACTCCAGCCCATATCACAAGGAACGCAAACTTGACCCTGCACTCGCTCCATCACTGCAAAGTCGATACTAATTGAAGGAAGGCGCCGGTAGATTTCGGCCAAATTTGAGAGATCAGTTTCTAGCGCTTGGAGAGGATTCCAGATTTCGGGGGCGCAAGTTTTAAATGCTTCTATCATTGTAGAAAGTTTGAAAATGAATATGCCAGCATTCCAAAAAAAACGTCCCGATTCAACATACTGCAGGGCAGTCTCCAAATCCGGCTTTTCGCGGAAACTTTTTACATCGCGAACTTCGCTTGTGCCAACGCACTCAATGTAACCAAAGCCCGTCGCTGGCGCGGTTGGTCTGATACCTAATGTCGCGATCGATCCAATTGAAGCGGCCTCACATGCCAACTCCACCGCTGCCAAAAAAGCGATTTCGTCTTCGATCACATGATCTGCCGGGAAAACGCCGAGGATATCGTCATGCTTTAGATACAGTTCGAAAAGTCGGCACAATAACCCGATGGCTGGCGCCGTATTGCGAGCTGCAGGCTCTATCAGAATTTTTTAGCTTGGAAGCGATTGCTTGCTGAAAACACGGCGAGTTAAGTGGCCGAGATCCGCCAAAGTTAAAACCCAAGGTTGCCCCATAGGTGTCAGCCGGCGTAAAGTCTGCCCCAGCAGCGACTGCGTCATGACCTCGCAGAACTGCTTGGGATACTGACTTCGCGAAAGTGGCCAAAGCCGCGTGCCACTACCTCCCGAAAGAACGATCGGAATCATGCACTGTCTCCTGAAGGAATAATGGCAATTAGCTACCACAAATTACTAAAATTCTTCAACTCAGTGCGTTTACTGCAGATGTTTTCACCACAAGAATTAAAAAATCTTTCATAATCAACTTTGAGCGCAATGCAGGCATTCACCTTGACAATCAGACCAGCGGTAACACTCGCTGTCAACAAACCGGCCACTCATCACAACTCCACGACAATGTTCGCTGGTTCAAATCTAATCAGTATAATATAATATAATCGGCGCATGCTCAACAGCGAGAGCTAGAAGAATCACTTCTCGCTAAGTAAACATTCCACTTTTTATGAATGTGCGATAACAAGTGTTGGGGCATGAAGGGGCAGACAACAAAAAGCACGTAGAGAGAGAGCTCTCCTAAAGCGCTGGAATTCTAGCGGCTTGTTACTCATTGGTAGCAGTGCATCTCTGGAAGCGAAGAAATTTTGCGAAACACTGCGGCGCACAGCATTGGAGTTGACCCTATAGAACCGGACTGATCAGCAAGCTCGGTTTATTTCTCTTCTGTAAGCTCGCGGTGATCTCATTTTCAAGGCTTTATGTGGCGCGTTCTCGTTGTAATCTTCGAACCACGCATCGAGCTGATCCCGCACTCGTTCTGCCGACGAGAGGTCAGCAAGCCAAACGTAATCTCACTTAAAAGTTTTCACGAACGCTTCTGCCATTCCGTTTGATTCGGGGCTGTAGCTTGGCGTCGTGCGAACATCGAGGCCTCTGCGTTTTCCGTAGTTTACGGTGTCGTAGGCTGTGTAGCACGGGCCGTTGTCAGACAACCATTGAACGGCGTGCGGTAGCTGATCCACTTTTCCAAATCGATTATCAATTGTCTCGGTCATCAGATCGCGCACAAGTTCACTATCGATTCCGCGAGTACTCGTTGCAAACGTGATAATCTCTCGATCGTGGCAATCAAGACTAAACACAACTTGTAGCTGCTCGCCATTCCAGCATTGGATGCCGAACGCATCCGAGCACCAGCGAATGTCGCTTCGGATTGTCTCGACTTTTCCGTCATGTGTGCGTACCGGTTTTGCCGTGTATCTCTGCAAGCAAGGTTGGTTTTGTTTCATGATTCGATACACACGTTTCGCGTTTATTTTCTCTCCGAGCTTCTTTCGAAGCAGTGTTGTGATTCGGCGATAGACGTAGGTTGGCCTTTGATCGGTCAGCTCTCGGATGTTAGGCAAAAGCCTCTCATCGCCAAGTTTGACGACTTCTCTTTTCATTTTGGTTTCCGATTTTAATTGCTCAAAAAGATTCGATTTGCTGATGCCAAAAGCGCGAACGATGGCGCTTATTCGATGTTGTCCACTCCGCGCAACGGCCTGCGAGAGATAAGTTTTTTTTCGCGACCAATCTTTACGGCTTCTTTGAGAACTTCTACTTCTTCAGTCTTTGCCCCAGAAGTCGCTCCAAGCGCTTCATACGCTCGAGTGCTGCCTCGAGTTCAGATTCGGGTACCACGCGCTCCTCAGAGCCAACCGCGGTCAATGCGGCGTCTTCCATCTTGCGTTTCCATTCAAAGAGTTGGCTTGGAGATATACCATATTTTCTGGAAACCGACGAGACCGAGTAGCCTAGCTCGTAAGTCTCCTCAACAATTGATTTTTTCTCGCCTGCCGTCTATCGCCGTCGTCTTTGTACGGAGGTTATAACTTCGATTCTTTGGCGGCCTTGGCCTCGTGGTAGTTCGGAACTGATATCAGTATTCATAGGCGTACTCCTAGTCGTTAGGAGCTTGGGATCGGGTACGGTTCAAACGGGGTGCACTACACTCCCGATACCTAGCGATTTAAACGGGCGTTAAAAAAGCTCTCAGAAGAAAAATCCCAGTCGCTCTTTATCAGCTTGCTGAACTCTCAAAATAAAAGATTTCCGCCAAACAACCGGAGTATGTATGTTACTTCCAACAGCGAGTAATATTTCATTAGCGTCACCATCGAGCGATACGCTTTGTAAACTAATCGAAATTCTGATTAATGAAGTTACGAACATGGAGAATACATTGACCTGGCTAAACAGAAGCGTTGCAACATTCAGGCAATCGTTCATACTTATGCTGAATGAGTACAATTTTTCATTCCTGATCTGCGCTGTCGGAATTCTTTAT
>JAYVND010000341.1:0-5415 GCA_043758635.1 Bdellovibrionales bacterium | reverse complement strand
TAGTCGGGAATTGAGTGAAACGAATGCAGGGTTGACTATTGGCTGGTCACTGTTGAGACCAGTCACTTGGTCAGTCCTGTTGAGACCAGTCACGTGTTGACCAGGCACAGATGAAAATGGGTAGATTCAAATATGCATCCACACACCAAATTACGGACTTTTGAATTTCGCATTCGTCAGCATCTCGAGAGCGTTGGAATTGATTTATTGAATCGCCGGATTTTGGTGGCTTGTTCGGGGGGGGCTGATTCAGTGGCGCTGGCTCATCTGATGAAATCTCTCGCAAGCCGACTTCATTTCACATTTGCGCTTGCCCACATTCACCATGGTGAGAGCCGAGACGCGGCAGTTTTTGAATTTCGCTCGGACGCACAGAGATTCGTTAGGGCTCTAGGCATTCGATTGGAGGTGCCGGTCTTGACGAATGATGGGCGCGGGCTTCGACTGGATTCGCAAAGCGAAAGTACGCTTCGAGATTTTCGTAAAGTAACGCTCAGTACCTGGAGGAGCCGGGGAGGCGTCGAGGAGACTTCGGCGCAGAAGTCGGAGCCGAAGTCAGAGCAAAACGGTTCGATGGCTCAAACTGATTTTAAATCTGCCTCCCAGTTGGTCGAGCAAGGTGAAGCATTCACTGATCTCGCGTTTGGACATCACGCAGACGATCTTTTGGAAACGCGGCTGATGCGGTTGATTCGCGGCACGGGCGCCCGCGGGCTTTCGGCAATGAGGGAGTCGCGTCCAGGGGTCCTGCGACCACTACTTTCTTTTTCTCAGAAAGAAATCCGTAACTATTTGCAAGTGATTGGTGCTGACTGGATAGAAGATCCATCGAACACCGATACGCGCTACTTTCGCAATTGGATGCGGCACAAATGGCTTCCTCAGCTTGAGGCTTTCCGTCCCGCCGCTGGTTTGAAACTTGCGAAGTCACTCGACCGAATTGTCGGTGAGATTGAGGCGTCCCACTTGACTCGAGCGCCTCTACCAGCAGGGCTCGCGGAGTTTGACGAGGCTGGTGTCTGCACCGTCAATCTTGTTTCGCTACGGGACCTCGGTCGTGGGGATCAGCAGCGGACGATAGTCGATGTCTGCGCACTTCTGCTTCGCCGTGGAGCCGTGAAAGAATTCAAGGAAACCCATGTGAGAGAGATTTTGAAGCGCCTTGACACTGCTCAAAAAGTTCACAGCTTTTCTTTATTGGGCCTAACGTGGGAAGTCATAGGTGGACGACTTCGGATCGTTTCAGTCAAAATGGAGTAACATATCCGTGAAGGAATCGCGGTGTGCGGATCTCCGTGAATTCCCCTTGTGAGATCTCCTGTGAAAGGGCGTAGCTATGCGGCAAACTCAGAAAACGTTGGCACTTTGGGCGATTGTTTTGGTGGCTTTCATCATCATTTTCCAGATGTATTCAACGCATAAGACCACCACGATCGATCCTCAAAATTTTCAGTATTCAAATTTGATCACGGCCATGGATGAGAAAAAAATCACATCCGTCACGGTTCGCACGGGTGCAGAGGGCGTAACGGAAGTGGTTGGCGAAGTGAAGCCTGAATTTCAGAAGGATCTGGGCGGAAAAAATTTCGTCGTCGATGGGCCTCCAGCAGACGCGGTAAAAAAAGATGCCGAAGAGCGTGGCTTGAAACCTAACTATTCGCGTGCCGATAACAACGGCTTGTTGCAGACTCTCCTCGTGAATTGGTTGCCTCTCATTCTGATTGTTGCCATGTTCATGTTCATCATGCGCCAAATTCAGGCGGGTGGCGGAAAAGCGATGAACTTTGGAAAGAGTCGCGCGCGGCTTTTGACCGAAAATAAAACCAAAGTGACCTTCAACGAAGTCGCCGGTGTTGAAGAAGCGAAACAAGACTTGGTTGAGATCGTTCAGTTTTTGAAAGATCCAAAGCGTTTCACCAAGCTCGGTGGCCGTATTCCTAAAGGGGTTTTGCTCGTGGGCCCTCCGGGGACCGGCAAAACGTTGCTCGCTCGTGCAGTGGCCGGCGAAGCAGGAGTTCCCTTCTTCACGATTTCGGGCTCTGATTTTGTTGAGATGTTTGTTGGAGTTGGTGCGTCGCGCGTTCGGGATTTGTTCGAACAAGGAAAGCGCAATGCGCCTTGCTTGATCTTCATTGATGAGATCGATGCGGTCGGCCGTCACAGAGGTGCCGGGATGGGCGGGGGTCACGATGAACGTGAGCAAACTCTCAACCAGTTGCTCGTGGAGATGGACGGTTTTGAATCCAACGAAGGTGTGATTTTGATCGCGGCGACAAACCGGCCGGATGTTCTGGATCCCGCTTTGCTGCGCCCTGGTCGATTCGATCGCCGCGTGGTTGTGAATAAGCCTGACTTGAATGGTCGTCGCAAGATTTTGGAAGTGCATGTCAAAAAAACTCCGCTTTCGACCGATGTCGACATCGAGCGCATTGCCCGTGGAACGCCGGGTTTTGCTGGAGCGGATCTTGAAAATTTAGTCAACGAGGCGGCGCTCAATGCAGCGCGCACTGGAAAATCTAAATTGAACCAAGAAGATTTTGAGCACGCGAAAGATAAAGTCTTAATGGGCGCCGAACGTCGCTCGATGGTGATGTCTGACGACGAGAAGAAGAACACCGCCTACCACGAAGCGGGTCACACACTTGTTGCCAAACGTCTGAAGGGCACAGATCCAATTCACAAAGTGACGATCATTCCGCGCGGAATGGCGCTTGGCGTGACGCAGACCTTGCCGGAAAAAGACCAGTTGTCGCTCTCGAAGTCGCAAGCGGAGAGCATGATTTCCTTCTTGTTTGGTGGCCGCGCAGCCGAGGAATTGATTTTTACGGATTACACGACTGGTGCCGGAAACGACATTGAGCGCGCAACCGAAATCGCACGTCGCATGGTTTGTGAATGGGGCATGAGCGAAAAACTTGGCCCATTGGCCTACGAGAAGCGCGAAGGTCCCGTGTTTCTGGGAATGAATTCTGGTTCTTCTCCCACTTACTCCGAAGCGAAGGCCGAGCAGATTGATGGCGAAGTTTACCGAATTGTCAGCACAGGTTACGAGCAGGCGAAGACAATTTTGCGCGACAATAAAGACGTTTTAATTCGCCTTGCAGATGCTCTTCTCGAATTCGAAACAATTGATGGTGCAGAAGTTGAGATGATCAGCTCTGGTGGAAGCCTTGAGGATGTTCGACGCACGCGTGCAGCGAAAGAAAAGACGAACGCGGTTGAACAGGCTCAAGGGTTGGCGGATGAAGAGGCCAAAGCTGCTGAAGAGCAACGCAAAGCCGATGCGGGATCAAATGACCAGGTGGGCAACCCGGTCGTTGCGGGTGCATAAACTGAGTTTATTCTAGCGATTGCGAATGCGCTAAATTTGATTCTTTGATCGAGCCCGTTGATTCAACGGGCTTTTTTAATTTTTTTGATCGTGCACCGAGTGTGAGCTTCCAAAGCCATTGCCAAAGCTCCGAGCGGGCATCTATGATTGGGGCGATGGTCATTACGCTGCTCGACAACTTCAATTTCATAGCCTCCCAGCTTCGCTTCCGCGACTTCATTGATATGTTGCTGGTCTGGATCGTTGTTTACCGTGTGCTGATCTTAATTCGGCATACGGGCACGGTGCAGATGCTTTCGGGGCTAGGAATTCTCGCCATCGCTTATCTGATGAGCATTTGGTTTGAGCTCTTTACCTTCAATTGGATACTCGAGAAGTTCTTCAACAATTTATTCCTCATTGTTGTCATTCTTTTTCAGGGAGAAATTCGGCGTGCTTTGGCGCACATTGGATCGAATCCTTTCTTTGATGACGCATCTCATGTCCAGGAAACGCATATTGTGGAAGAGATTGCGAAAGGCGCCATTCAGCTTGCGCAAAAAGGCATGGGCGGATTGATCGTGATCGAAAAAGAGATCAACCTCGAGTACTTTATCGAGATCGGCACCGAAACGGACTCGGCCGTGAGTGCTGAGATCTTAAATGCGATCTTCCATCCAGCAAGCCCACTTCATGATGGCGCAGTGATCATTCGCAACGGTCGCGCCTACGCTGCGGGTTGTTTCCTGCCGCTCTCTAAAAACCCGGCACTTGATAAAAATTTGGGAACGCGTCACCGTGCGGCCATTGGATTGACCGAAGAGACCGATGCCGTGGTGATCGTGGTCAGCGAAGAGAACAATTCGGTTGGAGTGGTTGAGAGTGGTCAGCTCACTGCCGATGTGGATCTCGCAACGCTTCGCCGGGGACTCTATGAGTCCTACGGTCTGAAGTATCGCGTGCAGGCGTGAGCGGGAGAATACGATGCAAATGAGCAAACGCAGCACCACTGCCGAATGGAAAAGCTGGATTTTCGACAACGGAAGCTACAAGCTTGTCGCGCTCTTTGTGACACTTATTTTGTGGGTCACGATATTGGGCCGCCGCGATTTTGTTTTAACCAAAGACATGGACGTAGAGTTCCTACTTCCACGAGCCATCACAATCGCAGAGTTCAACGTAGAGCGGCGCGTGACTGTAAAGGTTTCCGGCCCCCGTATGGCGCTCAAAAAGTTTGCGGCCAATCCGGGCACGATTACGATTGATTTAATGAAGAGTCAGATCGGGCCCGCGCGCGCGATGATCACACCAAAAAATGTCGAAGTCCCGTTTGGCGTGAAAGTGATTTCGGTCAGCCCGGATTTGATTCGTCTGACGTTGATACCGACCGCCCTCGAAAAACGAAACACCGAAATGTCGCCCGACGGATCTGAGGTCCCGGCAACGGTTGAAACACGTTCAACACCCCACCCCTCAAAATCTCGTTTAGGCTCGGGCGAATAACTCTCACCTGCGCAGGTTTAGACAAACTCTGGAGTCGATCCGAGTTTCCCGTCCGCGTAGAGAAGGCTTTTAATCATGGATAATTCGAAAATCAAAGCTCTCGCGAAAACAGATGATTCTGCTGCATCCAACCCCGCTATCAAAGCTCCGCCAAAATCAGACGGCAAGCCGACGACAAAACGAAAATTGTTTGGTACGGATGGCATTCGTGGAACTGCCAATCAGTTTCCGATGTTGCCCGACATTGTCATGAAAGTTGGTCAAGCGATGGGATACATCCTGACGCGCCATCAGCATCGCAACAAGTTTCCGAAAGTTGTGATCGGAAAAGACACACGGCTCTCAGGTTACATGGTTGAGCAGGCGTTGACCTCCGGCCTTAATTCGATGGGAGTTCACGTGGAACTCCTAGGTCCTTTGCCTACGCCAGGTATCGGCTTTCTGACCCGCAACATGCGCGCGGATGCGGGGATTGTGATCTCGGCTTCGCACAATGCGTTTATGGACAATGGAATTAAAATCTTTGGGCCAGATGGTTACAAAATTCCCGATTCAATGGAGCGTGAGATTGAATCCCTCGTTTTTGAGAGTGATTTGAATTC
>JAYVND010000340.1:0-1653 GCA_043758635.1 Bdellovibrionales bacterium | reverse complement strand
TGATCTCATGAGTGAAATGATTGGCCGTGTGCAAGAACACTTTAAAACCACTTCGAGTGACGTGGCGCTGTTCCTCTTACGTATGTTTTCCGGAATGGTTCTGGGCCTTGTATTCGCGGAAGTGATGCAAGAGATTCTGGGAAAAGCAGATGGTGAAAATCTCATCGGATTTTTGCTCGTGATTATTGTTTCGACGGTCGGATTTTTGCGAATTTCAAAAATCTGGGGCTTCACCGGTGTTCTAGTTTTTGATTTGATCGCTGTCTTGCTGGGAATTGTGCTTCGACTCTACATTATGGTAGCGCCCGGAGCCTGAGCTTTGCCTGAACGCAGTCTTTGAGTCTGGTGCGAGTTTGGCTCAAGTTTGGCCCAAGTTTGGCCCAAGTTTGGCTCGAGTTTGGCTGGCCATGCGGGGATTACGAATGAAAACGAGCAGCGTTTCGCTGGCAATTCATGAAACTGCGGTCTGAATTCGACATGACTTCTCTTCAACGAGACCGATTCTTTCGAAATCTCGTATAAATCTTCGGAAAAATTTGAATTTCGTTGAACATTCGAGACGCATTCCTTATGCTGGCCCCTCTACTCGATCCGGAGAGGTGGCCGAGTGGTTTAAGGCACCGGTCTTGAAAACCGGCGACGGGTAATTCCGTCCGTGAGTTCGAATCTCACCCTCTCCGCCATTCAATACTTCGTGTTTAGTGGGTTTCAAGTCTAAGTTCGCGAAATCAGAATCAATAATTACACAGGCTTATCAAGAATTACGTAGAGCACGCATCACTGGACATCACAGTTCATCACTGTGTGTGGCTATTTTTTGGCTACGTTTTGGCTATCTCAAAAACGCGCGAGAGATAAGCGGCTTCTCCTAGGCAAACATCCATTTTAACTCTGCTCAAAGATCTTCAATTTAATCGCTGACGAATATTCGTCAGTTAATAAGGAGAACTTTGTGGGTCGATTCATCTTTTGGCTGCTTTCCGTGATCATGAGCCTTGCCGTGGGCGCCATGCTGCCAGCGGCAACTAGGGCAATGGCCCAGTCGGCCGCGTCAGCCTACCAACATGATCAAATGAGTTACCTCAAATTTTCGCGAGAGTTGACGAGTCCACGAGGCCGCCGCCACTGAACCTTGCCGCGTCGATCTCGAGTAACAACTCTTAAATTTTAAAAGTCTGAAACTGTAGCAAAATCTGTAGCAAACCTTTAACCGTTGAATCCTACCAACGCCTACCACGACCCTAAATATCTAAAACTTTCAAGCCCGAGCGCAGTTATGCACTCGGGCTTTTTTTATGGAGCTGACTCAACCATGACATATTTCCCTGAAACCCTTCGAATCTTCGGCTACGCATCTCTCTGTCCTGATGGATATTTTAGTGAAACGGACTGCGACCTCGTCGGAGACTTCGCAAGATCTTGCCAAGGACGCGTGGATACGCTCGCCGAGGAATATCACCCCTCAAATTGAAGACGTCCTTACTTTAACAAAATTCGAAAATTGATCGGAAGCGGCCGAGCAGACGTCATTGTCGTACCGAGTCTCTTTCATATCGCGGCCGGCGAACCTGAGTGGTTGGCTAGATTCATGAGATTGCTCGGAGATCACAACGTTCGACTGATCAGTTTGAAGGAGCAAATCGACGTCAGACC
>JAYVND010000339.1:0-5431 GCA_043758635.1 Bdellovibrionales bacterium | reverse complement strand
AGGCGTCTCCGCTTGCGCGACTTGCGATGGAGCTTTCTTTCGCAATATGGAAGTGGCTGTTGTTGGTGGTGGTGATACCGCCATGGAAGAAGCCAACTTCCTCACGCGTTTTGCAAGCAAAGTTCATTTGATTCACCGTCGCGATTCATTCCGCGCGTCGAAGATTATGATCGACAAAGCAATGAGCAATCCAAAAATTTCAGTCATCTGGAATACGGCGGTTGAGGAGATCAGCGGCGATAAATTTGTGACCGGACTCAAATTAAAAAATCTCGTGGACGGCAAGGCATCGGAACTTCCAGTGCAGGGTCTATTTATCGCCATTGGACACAAGCCCAACACTGACCTTTTCACTGGACAGCTTGAGCTCGAAGACACAGGCTACATCAAGACGATGCCACACTCGAGCTACACCACGGTTGATGGCGTTTTCGCAGCGGGCGACGTGCAAGATCACGTGTATCGTCAGGCGATCTCGGCGGCAGGGTCGGGGTGCATGGCAGCCATTGATGCCGAACGTTGGCTGGAGATGCACGGATCTTGATTCAAAGATTTGGATTCAAGATTCTCAGGGCACGTCTTAAAGCATGAAGCTTAAGGGAGCGATTGAAATGACGAAGTCACGTATCAACACCAAGGATTTGGTGAAGAAGATCGAAAAAATTACTAAGGAACGTATGACACAAGAGAGTGTTGTCGACCTTGGTCAGTTTCGCGATTTGAAAAACAAGCAGACGCCGCGCACGATTCTTGTCATCGAAGATGACGAGACGATGCGTGGAGCTTTGAAGCGTATTTTTGAAGCCGAAGGTTTCGTTGTAAAACTCGCGGCGGACGGAACTCAACTCGCGGGAGTCCTAGACGATTCACCTATCGATTTAATTATTCTCGACATCGGACTTCCGTGGATCAATGGTTTGGAACTCGCAAAACTTTTGAAAGAGAACGATGATCTTAAACAGATTCCGTTGATCTTCGTGAGTGGCAAGACTAGCGACTTCGACGTGAAGCGCGGTTTCGATGCAGGTGCCGATGACTACATTAAAAAGCCATTCGATATCGAAAAAATCGTCAAGACCGTGCAGACTCTGTTAAAATTGGCAAAGTAAGCATAGGACTCTATTCACTCAGCAGCCTCGGCTTAAATGCTGACGGCCACTTTTCAGTCGCCGTCAGTCGCCGTCGGACTCTGTATTTCGACACCCGTCGAGTGAGGTGCCTGCCAATAGGAATACTGGCTAAGAAGTAATTAAGCGCGAATGCATGCAGTGTCGTGCTCTGGGCGTGTTCTTCGCAATGACGGGCAAGTCGCTTTGCACTCTTCGATCATATCTGGGCAACGGGGGTGAAAATAGCAGCCCGATGGAGGATTGATTGGGCTCGGTACGTCGCCGGTGAGGATGATGCGTTTCTCTTTGCGGCGCGGATCCGGCGTCGGAATAGCCGAAAGAAGAGCGCGAGTGTAAGGATGTGATGGGTGGCGGTAGAGCTCTTCGGCTTCGGCCGTCTCAACCACTTTGCCAAGATACATCACGGCAACACGGTTCGAAATGTGTTCAACGACTTTAAGATCATGTGCGATAAACAAATAAGTAAGGCCGAGGCGTTGTTGAAGATCCATCAAAAGATTGATGACCTGTGCTTGAATCGAAACGTCGAGTGCCGAAACAGGTTCATCGCAAACGATGAAACTGGGATCAACGGCAAGAGCGCGCGCGATTCCGATGCGCTGGCGCTGACCGCCGGAGAATTCGTGCGGGTAGCGCTGAATATGTTCCGGGCGCAAACCCACGGTCTCGATCAATTGTTTCACGCGATCGAGGCGATCTGTTTTTGAATCAAAAAGCTTATGAATTTCGAGCGGCTCGGAGATGATCGAGCCCACAGTCATGCGTGGATTCAAACTCGCATAAGGGTCTTGAAATATGATCTGCATCTTGCGACGAAGAGTGCGGAGCTCCTCGCCCTTAAGATGGGTGACATCTTGACCTTCAAATTGAATCGACCCCGAAGTGGGCTCGATAAGTTTGATGATGCAGCGGCCGAGGGTGGATTTTCCGCAGCCCGACTCGCCCACAAGACCAAGAGTTTCGCCGCGTTTGATTTCGAGCGAAACGCCCGAGACCGCCTTTACGCTCGCCACTTCGCGCGATAAGAGGCCACCGCGAATTGGGAAAGACTTCGTGAGATCCGTGATTTGCAAAAGCGGCGCAGATGAATTTGCAGCTACTTTGCCGGATTCCGCAGAAGAAGCAGACCCGAGAGAATTTGACGCTGAGTTTCCAGCTGAGTTTCCAGCCGAGTCGTTCGAAGTTGTTAAGCTCATACTCGTCAGTCTCCTTAGACTTGTGCCGGTTGAAGGTCGACCGGAGTCGTTTCTTCCATCACGGGGTGAAGGCAGGCAGCCACATGCTTGCCACCAAAATTTAACAAAGGTGGCTGGCCTCTGCGACAGTCATCTTGGACTTTGCTGCAGCGGTCGCCGAATCGGCATCCAGGAGGCAGGTTGAACATGCTCGGAACAAGTCCAGCGATCGTCTCAAGACGCTCGCGGCGGTTGCCAGTTTCAAAATGCGGAATTGAGTTGAGTAAACCTTTTGTGTATTGATGCTTCGGTCGGTAGAAAATATCCTCGACCGATCCGTACTCCACAATTTTTCCGCAGTACATGACGGCAACGTCGTCGCAGGTCTCCGCCACAACTCCAAGGTCGTGCGTGATGAGAATCATCGATGCGTTGAATTCGCCTTGGAGCTTGCGGATCAACTCAAGCACCTGAGCTTGAATTGTCACGTCCAGTGCTGTCGTAGGTTCATCGGCGATTAAGAGCTCAGGGTTGCAGCTTAAGGCCATCGCGATCATCACACGCTGGCGCATGCCGCCCGAGAGTTGGTGCGGGTATTCGTCGACGCGTTTTTCAGCTCCCGGAATACCGACAAGACGAAGCATCTCGATCGTTTTTTCGCGGATCTCGGCTCGGCTCAAACCTTTTTGATGAAGCTCAATCGCTTCTGAAATCTGATTCCCGATTGTGAAAACTGGATTGAGCGACGTCATCGGCTCTTGGAAAATCATTGCGATGTCATTGCCGCGGATTTTGCGCATCTCTTCGTCCGAGACGTTTAAGAGATTGCGCGGCTTTTTATCTTTGCCACCGTGAAAAATGATCTCGCCACCCTCGATTTTTCCGGGCGGTGTTGGAATCAAACGCATGATCGAGAGCGACGTCACCGATTTACCGGAACCCGACTCTCCGACAATACCGAGAGTTTTGCCCTTTTCGAGCACAAAGCTCACGTCGTCGACAGCGAGAAACGAGCCCTCGTCGGTTTTGAAGCCGGTTTTCAAATTTTTAACTTCGAGAAGAACACTCACTCTCGTCTCCAAATCAACCTGTGCGGTCAGCCGATGCGTTTCAACTAAAACCAATTCAGAAAACCACTCGTTATACCTGCTTGTTCCTTCTACATCAAGAACAGCGGTATCACTTGTTTTTCAACTTTGGATCCAAGGACTCGCGAAGCGCGTCGTTGAACAAGTTGAAAGACAATATCAACCCGAACATGAAGATCGTGGCCGCCAATAGGTTGCCCCAAAATGGGCGCGCGAGCTCGAGTTTCGCGTCGTCGATCATGATTCCCCACGAAGGGGTGCTTGGATCAACCCCAAGGCCGAGATAACTCAGGATCACTTCGATCTTGATAGCGGCAACGAATCCCAAGCCAAATTGAACAAAGGCCAAATGAGCGACGTTTGGCATGATGTGGCGGAAGATTTTTCGCGAGTGGCCCGCGCCGATGGCTTCCGCTGCGGCAACGTAATCACGGTGTTTGTGTTTCATGAACTCACCGCGAACCAAGCGGCAAAGTGTCACCCAGCTTGTAACGCCGACCGCGATGTAGACGTTAAGAAGTCCGCGACCTAAGACGAAAGTGAGAGATGGAATCAACAAGATATACGGTATGGAATCGATAGTTGTGTAAAGCCAAACGACGAAAGAATCGACTCGACCGCCAAAATATCCCGACACCGCTCCGAGTGTGAGGCCGATACAAAGCGAGAGACCCGAAGCAATGAGGCCGATCGAAAGCGCGGTCGCCGTTCCATGAATTGCGCGTCCCAAAACATCTCGGCCGAGGACGTCGGTTCCGAACGGATGCTCCCATGACATTGGGAGGTATTGGTTGGCCGCGTTTGCAACTGCGATATTAGGGTAGAGCACGCCAATTTTTGCAAGGAGAGCAATGACAACATAACCGAGAATGACAAAAAAACTCGCGACCGCGATTTTGTCTCTCACGAGACGACGGTAAGCGTCCCACCAAAGTGAGTTGCGCGCAGACTTTCTGCTTATGATTTCTTCCTCAGCGAGCGAGAGGGCAGCTTGTGGGGTCAAATGAGCTTCCATTTTTGATCGCCTCAACCGAGTTTAATGCGGGGATCGACCCAGCTATAAAGAATGTCTGACAGAAGATTAAAAAGCATGTAGCCAAGAGACATGATCACGGTCATCGCCTTGATCACCGGAAAATCCGACTCGTTCAACGCGTGGACCAACATTCCGCCGAGCCCAGGAATTCCAAAGAAATTCTCAAGCAAAACGGAACCCGTGATCAAAAACGGAATTTCGATCACCACAACCGTAATGATGGGGATCATCGCGTTTTTCAAAATATGCTTCACATAAACTTTCTGAGTTGAGAGACCCTTGGCGCGTGCAGTGCGAACGTAATCCTGAAATGCCTCATCAAGAATCACGGAGCGGTAGACCAAGATGCTTGCGCCCAGATCGAGAACAAAAAGGATGAGCCAAGGTAGAACGAGGTAGGCCCAGCGGCCGGTCCAGCTCGGATCCCAGCCCGATATTGGAAACCAGCCCCATTCGTAAGCGAGAAAATGCTGAAAAAATAAAATGTAAACGAGCGAGCTGATACTCATGAGACCTAGACAGGCTACAACAATCGATTTGTCGAAAATGGACCCACGGTAATACGATGCTGTCAGGGCGAGACCTAAGCAGAAAATAATTGCGGCCACAAAAGGCGGGACCATTAGGCAAAGTGTGGCGTCAAAGCCGTCGCTGACCATGGTCGAAATCGTCTGATGCGTGGACCAGCTTCGACCGAAATTCATTGTCCCAATTTGCTTCACGAAAAACAGATACTGTTGCGGGAGCGAGCGATCTAAGCCGAGTTCGGCTTTGATACTCTGGATTTGTTCGGCGGTTGCGTGCTTTCCAGCGAAGCGGCTCGCCGGGTCTTTCGTGAGGACATTAAAAAGAAAGAAGGTAAGCAAAGTGATGCCGAGCATGATTGGGATCATATAGAGCGTGCGGCGAACGATGTAACTTAGCATCAAAGTGCAGGCTTCAGTTCAGCGCGTTTTTTTGGATCAACTCGCATGTACTTGTAGATATCGTTTTGAGTGTCAT
>JAYVND010000338.1:0-5434 GCA_043758635.1 Bdellovibrionales bacterium | reverse complement strand
AAGAAGACCATCTGCAGGTCATCAAAGATCTCCGTGAGCTTTCCACCGAACTTCGTTCGCCGCTGACGATTCTCCAGGATCTGCAGGGGCCGAAAATTCGTGTGGGCAAATTCGACACGCCAACAAATACTATTGAATTGATCGAAGGGGAGACGGTTGTCCTGACAACCGACGATGTGAAAGGTAAGCCGGGTTTAATTCCGACTGATTTTAAAAATCTTCCGACTTCCAGCATTCCTGGCAATCGTATCATGCTCGATGACGGTTTGATGGAATTGCGTATCGAAAAAGTTGAAGGTGCTAATGTCACTTGCACAGTCATCTTCGGCGGAATTTTAAAAGAGCGCAAAGGCATCAATATTCCTGGTGGCGACATTGGAATCGAATGCATGACGCCGAAGGATTTGCGTGATTTGGAGTTTGGCCTTGAAAATGGAGTCGACTATGTGGCTCTAAGTTTCGTTCGCAAGGGCGACGACATTCGTCAGCTTCAAGAAATCATCAAGCGCAAAGCACCTGGAACTAAGATCGTTGCCAAAATCGAGATGCTCGAGGCACTCGACAATCTTGAAGAGATCGTTCGCTTGAGCGATGCGGTGATGGTTGCCCGCGGTGATTTAGCTGTTGAAACAGGGCAAACTCGATTGCCACAAGTTCAGAAACAAATCGTGAAACTTTGCAATCGCCTCGGCTGCCCCGTGATCACGGCGACTCAGATGCTTGACTCGATGACAGAGAACCCACGTCCGACTCGTGCTGAGATCACGGATGTGGCAAACGCAGTTCTCGATGGGTCAGATGCGTTGATGCTCTCGGCAGAATCGGCGAGCGGAAAATATCCGTTCAAATGCATTCAAACAATGCACGAAATTATTTGTGAAGTCGAGCGCAATGGCGATTACTACTACAACATGAGTTTAGAGAGCGAGTTCTTTTCAACTGCGGAAGCCATCGGCGCGGCAGCTTCTCTCACGGCTTTGAAGCTTGACGCCTCGGCGATTGTCTGTCTGACGACTTCGGGTCGCACGGCGTCGATCATCTCAAGCTTCCGTCCTAAAGCTCGCATCATCGCGGTCACGCATATCGTGCCGACACTGAATCGCCTTGAGCTTGTGTGGGGCATTCAAACCCTAGCGATTCACCCGTACGAGTCGTCGGATGTGGCGATGCACCAAATCGAAGAGATGCTCATTCGCTTTGGTCTCGCTAAGACCGGAGACAAAGTTGTATTGACTCTTGGAGCTCCAGTTCTCGAGCGTGGAAAAACCAATACTCTTCGTGTTTACACAGTTGGCCGCGAGGATTTGAAGCGTTTGCCAGACAATGAACTTCCACTCCGTTGCAAGGCCACGCAGACAGTTCCGGCGCGCCCGGATGCGGCTCAAATGGCAAAAGGTTAAGGAGCTTGTTTTGGCATCCCAAATATCCAAGCCCGCAAAAGCGGCTGGCTCCGTGACCAAATTACCGCGCTCGATGAAGATCTTTGCGCTCGATCCCGAATCCGGTGAACGAGAAAAGCTTGGTGAATGGCTCGTGAATGAGCGCTGGCAGATTGTAAAGATCAGTGGCATTGGGCATTACCAAGAAATGCTAGAGGAGATCGCTGAAGAATTGAACGAGCTGGATGAGCTTGAGTTCTCAGACTCGGCAACTCAGTTATCTCAGGGCGCTCAAGCGGAGCCCGATTGGGTGGATCGAGCATCACCAAATTTCGGCCGCGCGGTCGCAAATTTTCTTCGAGACCAATTTGATCTCGAGTGCCAGTGACGATGGCGTAAGCCAGTCGACGCGTCAGTTGTGCGGATCAATTGTGCGGATGAATTGTGCGAATCAATTGCCGGCATGATTTACTTAATCAGTCGCGCTGAATTTTCTGAAGATGATGGATCAGTTCCCAGATCGGAGCGAGTTTTTTAACTTCGCTCAGGTTGAATGAGAGCGCAATGCCGTCATCGCCCGAAACTTTTTCGGGCAAGAGCTTTTTCTCCGTCAGAGTGTTCACGTCATCATTGCTAAACGGTCTGCCGAGATCTTTGATGCTAGAGGATTGCATTTTTGTGAGGTTCACTCGAACCATGCCCTCGGCATTTGGCTTTTCTAAAAGGCCATAGTGCAACAGAGTTTTCAATGGGAGCACTTCTTTCGGCTCAACGCCAATCCGTTTCTCTTCGGGTTTGAAGAGCCATTCCGTATAAAAATCAACAAGATTTAAAATATCATCTAGCTTTTGGACCGATATCTTTTGTTTTCCTTCGCCAAGATCCTGAACTTTCATGTAACCAAAAGCTTCGAGTTCTTGCATCAACCGCTCTAGTTTATTTGTCGGAAGTTGAAACACCTGGATCGTGTAGCGGCGAAGCACATGCTGCGAGACGATGATGCCTTCTTCGCGGTTGTCGCCGTAGCGCGCGGTCACAAGCCCAATCACTGCCATCAGGCGTGTGATCATATGCGGGGTGAAGACTGTGGTCTCGTCTTCGGTGGTTTTTTCGAAATTTTTAATTTTGGTGTTCGCGTTGCGAAGATGGTTGTTCATTGTGCGAACAACGGCCTTCAGCCATTCCGGAAACGCCTTGAATTGAGCATTTAACGCTTTGAACGGGAGCTCAATGACTACGCAATCAACGATTGCCCGGGCACCCGCAGAGCGCGGTCGGTTGTCAAAAAAAGCCATCTCGCCAAGCATGTCTCCTGCGGTGAGCTCAGCTAATGTGATCTCTGAGTTGCCTTTGGTTTTGACGATGGCGATTTTGCCAGTCTTGATAACATACATGGCATCAGGCTTGTCGCCCTCGTTGAACAAAATTTCGCCACGCTTTAAAGTTTTTCCGCCACTCATGGCCCAATCTTATGTGCCAGCATGAGATAAGGCCAATGGTCGATGGTGGTGGGGCAATGAACGAGACGTTCGACGGGCTAAGAATTAAGTCGCATCTCGCAGGCTCCCGGAGCGACCTCAACGGGTGCGCCGGTGGCTTTGATCACATCATGAGAGGTCAGGCCAGGTGCCCACTCGATCAGGCGGAAGCCTTTTCCCTTGATCACATCCATCACTGCCATGTCACTCACAATACGATCAATGCAACCAACTCCCGTGAGGGGAAGAGTGCATTTTTCGATGAGCTTGTGACCGCCGTCTTTATCCGTGTGCTGCATCGCCACAATCACGCGGCGTGCGCCAGCAACGAGATCCATGGCGCCGCCCATCCCTTTGACCATCTTGCCCGGGATCATCCAGTTGGCGATGGATCCAAACATGTCGACTTGCATGGCACCGAGGACCGTCAAATCAATATGCCCGCCGCGGATCATCGCAAACGAATCGGCCGAGGAGAAGAAGCTTGCGCCCGGGACAGTCGTCACGGTTTGTTTACCAGCGTTGATAAGGTCGGCATCGACCTCGGATTCGAGCGGGAAGGGGCCGAGACCCATCAGACCATTTTCGCTCTGGAGCATGACGTTCATGTCGGGGGAGATGAAATTAGCTACGAGGGTCGGAATGCCGATACCGAGATTCACGCAGAATCCAGGTTGAACTTCACGAGAAATGCGATGGGCGAGTTGATCGCGTGTGAGTGCCATATTCCAATTCTCCTTAAGTTTTTCTGACAGTGCGTTGTTCGATACGTTTTTCGAGGCTTGGCGATTTGAAAATTCGCTGCACAAACACACCTGATGTGTGAATTTGATCTGGATCGAGTTCTCCGAGCGCTACAATTTCCTCGACTTCAACCACGGTGATTTTACCAGCGGTTGCGACCATCGGATTGAAGTTGCGAGCAGTTTTTCGAAAAATCAAGTTTCCAAATGGATCGGCTTTCCACGCGCGCACGAGAGCAAAGTCGCCTACGATACCACGCTCGAGAACGTAATCTCGACCGTCGAAATTTTTGATCTCTTTGCCTTCTGCAACCAGAGTTCCCACCCCAGTTGGAGTGTAGAAGCCCGGAATTCCGGCGCCACCGGCCCGTAAGCGTTCCGCTAATGTTCCCTGCGGGCAAAATTCGAGTTCGAGTTCGCCGGCTAAATATTGTTTTTCAAAAGTTTGGTTCTCGCCGACGTAGCTTGAAACCATTTTTTTGATTTGGCGAGTTTGTAAAAGGAGACCTAAACCAAAATCATCAACTCCGGCGTTATTCGAAACACAAGTCAGCCCCTTTACACCAGAGTCGCGAAGGCCGGTGATCAAGTTCTCGGGAATCCCGCAGAGACCAAAGCCGCCCACAAGGATCGTCATGTTGTCTTTCACGCCGTCGAGTGCAGCACGAATATCTTTGACGACCTTAGTCCCCCGGACAACTCCCTGTGGAGCTTGAGCCGCTGGCATCATACGCGCTCCACGATCACGGCGACGGCTTCTCCGCCACCAATGCAAAGTGTCGCAAGTCCGAATCTTTTTTTATAAAGATCGAGAGCGTGAACGAGAGTTGTCATAACACGCGCTCCCGATGCGCCGATCGGGTGACCTAAGGCCACGGCTCCCCCGTGAACATTCACTTTTTCGTGAGGGATTTTTAAATCTTTCATCGCAACCATCGCGACCGCTGCAAACGCTTCGTTGATCTCAAAGAGATCAATCTGATCAATTGTCATGCAGGCTTTTTTAAGTGCTTTGTTGATGGCGCCGACAGGGGCTGTCGTGAACCACTTCGGATCCTGTGCAAACTGCGCCGAGGCGACAATTTTCGCAAGCGGCCTCACGCCCGATTCTTTTACGGCTTGCTCCGACATCAAAACAATCGCGGCGGCGCCGTCATTGATTTTCGACGCGTTGGCCGCTGTGATGGTGCCAGCTTTGTCAAACGCAGGACGAAGTCCCGGAATTTTTGCAAAATCCGTTTTTGTGGGATCTTCATCCACAGAAATAGTGACTGAACCTTTTCGGCTTTCGATCACGACTGGCACGATTTCGTTTTTGAAGTGGCCTTCGACTTGCGCTTTTTGCGCTCGCTTATACGACTCAATCGAATAAGCGTCTTGCTCTTCGCGCGTGAATGAATTTTCTGTCACGCAAAGCTCTGCCGCTACACCCATGTGAAAATTATTGTACGGATCCCAAAGGCCATCATGCACCATGGAATCTACGAGCTGTGTTCCACCCACGCGAAAGCCGGAGCGGGAGTTCGGTAAAAGATGAGGCGCAAGTGTCATATTCTCTTGGCCGCCCGTCACCACGACGTTCGCGTTTCCGAGTTGAATTTGGTCTGCACCGAGCATCATCGCCTTCAAGCCAGATCCACAAACTTTGTTGATAGTGAGGCAGGGAGTTGACGTGGGAATGCCTGCAAAGATCGAAGCCTGGCGCGCGGGAGCCTGGCCAACGCCTGCGGGCAGGACCTCTCCCATGATGACTTCGTCTACTTTTTCAGGCGCGACTTTTGCGCGCAGCAAAGCTTCTTTGATGACGGCAGCACCAAGGCGCGGCGCCGGGACC
>JAYVND010000337.1:0-1658 GCA_043758635.1 Bdellovibrionales bacterium | reverse complement strand
CCATCACTGGCATTTGCAGATCCATTAAAACCACTTGGAATTCAACTTCTAATGCGCGCCTCGCGCCATCATCGCCATTCGAAACGCACTCACAGATTGCCCCTTCTTTTTCTAAGTAGCGTTTAACAATCAGCTGATTGTCGGGCGAATCATCGACGATCAGAATCCTAATACCCTTTAGCAAGTCGTTCGCACTGTTGGCGCGCGTAGCGTACGAGAGTTTATTTTCTACGATCGAACCGGAAGCTTCGCTCACGTCTACGGTAATTTTGAACGTGCTCCCGAATCCCTGACTAGACGATTTTAAGGTCAGGTCGCCGCCAAGTAGCCTCGCCAGTTTACGTGACAGGACAAGACCCAAACCAGTACCGCCGAATCGACGATTGATCGAACTATCCGCTTGCATAAAGGGCTGAAAAATTCGCTCAATTTGATCGTGACTCAAGCCGATTCCAGTATCGGTGACGTCGACTTCAAGTACCTTTCGCTTACCGACCTCAACAATATTGATTGTGACAGTCACAGAGCCCTGCTCCGTGAACTTAATTGCATTCCCAATCACGTTAACAAGAATTTGTTTAAGTCGTACGGGGTCGGTATAGATCGACGAGGGCGCGTTCGACCATCTGGCGACCAAATCTAGGCTCTTCGTCTTTGCTTTCAAATCTAAAGCGGCGAGCACATCTTCGAGAAGGACATCCGGCTCAACTCTCTCCTTTTGAATATCCATATGCTCAGCTTCGATTTTTGAGAGATCGAGTAAATCCTCAATGAGCATGGCGAGCTGACTTGAATTTCTTGCGACCCTGTCCAGATAAAAATCGACATCCTCAGGTGAGGACTTCGCAGTTTGAAGCAAATCCGTAAAGCCGATAATGGCGGCCAATGGAGTCCTTATTTCATGCGACATGTTCGCGAGAAAATTCGTTTTTGCTTGGCTTGCAGCTTCTGCCGCCTGCCGCGCAATCGATATCTCTTGCTCGTTTTTTTTGAGGATGGTCACGTCTTCGGACAGAATAATTCCCGCCATGATCTCATCGTCGGCGTCACGAACGGGGGCTGCGGTGATTCTGATAATTGCTCGTTTGCCATCGCCTAAGAGTACATCGGTATCTTCGTTAACGATGATCTCACCAGTCGTGATCGCGCGCGCCAATGGCCAGTCACCCGCTTCGTAGGGCCTACCATCCTCGTGAAACGCCACGAACTCTTTGTACTCACTGATGTCCTGAAGGTGATTCACAGGACGCCGCCAAACAGACTCAAATTTGCTATTGGAAAATAAGATTTTGCCGGACGGCGCTTCGGCAAACACGACGGCTGTCGGCATCTGCGCTACGACCGTTTCGAGCATCGCCGTTTTTTCTGACAACGCGCTCTCAGCAAGCTTTCGTTCGGTAATGTCCAGAACAACTCCCGAGAGCTCGATTGGTGCGCTTTCATCGCCATATCGGCATTGACCGAGAGAGAAAATCCACCGAACTTCATTTGTTTTCGGCAGAACGATTCGGTACTCATGTTTGTAGTGCGTGCCTTTGGCAATCGCTTCTCTTAATACCTTTTGAACTTCCTCACTGTCGTCCGGGTGCATTCGTTCACTGATGACCGCAAACGGATCTTTGTCTAATTTTTCAACACCAAAAATTTTCTTTAATTCG
>JAYVND010000336.1:0-1663 GCA_043758635.1 Bdellovibrionales bacterium | reverse complement strand
ATTTTAGGGAGAACTCGCCCTCGGACTAAGCCTCCGAGGGCCAATCGAGTTAGAGATTTGCAGGTAAATCAATGTTTCCAGTGAGTGGATTTCGGGGTGCAACAATTTCACGAATGCGTGAGCATTCATCTGTAGACATTTGACCGTGCGCGCATTCGTCAGAGTTCTTAGCTATGCTAGTAGCAGTTGATGAGTTGCTTGCTCGGGCTACCTCCGCGATACTACAAGAAAAGAATAGTTTTGCTTCCGGATTGTATGCCATGCAGACTCCCAAAGGAATATCAACTTCGACATTCGAGTTTGTGTCGTCGACGATATCTTTTTCGAACTTCAGCTTCGAGATGCTTTGAACGTTTCGCTGATCCGTGTGCCAATAGAATTGGGACGCTTGACTTGCTCCAAACATTAGGGCTCCTTGCCATCCAGCAGTGCCGAATACGGACGATAAGGCACCCCACCCGGTATTTGCTCCGGAATGGCGATTTCGTTCCACACTCGCTTTTACTTCTTCCACAAAAGCTTCTTTTGACTGACGTGCGAGTTCAGCCCGTGTGAAGTAGAGTTTAGTCAGCTCAGCGACAGTTTCTTCCATCGCTTTTCTATATGCGGCTTCTCGAGTTGCCCGATCTAAACCGCCGCCATCGGAAAACGTAAGCAAACAAGGTTGCTTTGTATCCGCGACATCCGTGCTAATAAGCTCTTGGGTAAGATCATTGTTATAAATGACTAGGCCATCACGGACATCTGATCTTCCCTGGACCGTCCAGCCCGTTTCGAAGTTACATGAAAGGTGTGCTCTAAATGTCGGGTACTTAAGCACTGTTGTTGCTCTTGCTTCTATCGGTATGAACATCGGGGGTGGGACCGAGGCGAAAGCGCTCGCTCCATCGAGAGACAGGTCCATATTAACTGTTGCACCAGAGAAGTTTCCTCCGCCCTTCACGTTGCGGAACATTGAAATCCCGATTTGATCTTTCCCGACAACCTCTGCCAGACTTGTGAATTTCAGTGATTCTACTGGAATGACGCTAATAGTAACGTCTCGATATCCCGCTTTAACCAACGCTAGGTGATAGGATCGCATCAGATCAATCTCCTCACTCGTAAATCCCGCAAAAATTGAGGTAGTTACCACGCCACCGTTTGACGCGTTTAATGTGCCGACCGCGTTCATGCGAGGAATATCATTCGTAAGCATCTCTTCGGTTACCGGGACGTTCGCGGATCCGAGTATAGATAATATTTCTGAGATGAACGACGTCTGAATTGCTTTAGGAATTGTACTCGAGTTTGCAGATGCTTGAGCGAAAATTGCGTTACGACGTGTATCTACCTCGGAAATCATACTGTCTAAAATAGTACGAGCTGACTCATCGTTTAAGTCTAAGGCCGCCTTTTTTATACGAAGTAATTTTAGCTCTGTATTGGCCGCCAGTAGGTCGCCGTTCAAAATTCCATAAAGCGAGGTTTGAATCGACTCAATTTTTTCAGATCGCGCAAGCTGTTTTCGATTAATGAGCATTGAGCCAGTGGCGCCAATGGTTTGTGAACGAAACTTAGGCAGGTAATAAAATTTTCTAGAATCCTCCGTATCTTCCATCACCTCTAGTGTCGCAATAAACTTTGCCATTTCTGCTGTGGCATATGGTATCATCTCTTCGTG
>JAYVND010000335.1:0-1664 GCA_043758635.1 Bdellovibrionales bacterium | reverse complement strand
GAAGTATGCACGCTTGATCATTAAACAATTTTTGATGGATCAAGGTGCGTTTGCACCCAAAGTTTTGATGATTAGCACTGATCAAAAACACTATGACTTGTGTTTTTCAATCGAGTCCTTGAAATCACCGCCCGCGCATGAACACGCGAATATCGTAGAAGCACTCGCTTGGTTTTTGCCGGCTCATTATGCCGTGAGTCTCATGAGTGAAAAGGTCGTCACCGGTTTTGTCGCAATGTGATGAAAGCAAAAAAGCTCGAGCCTCGAGCCTTGTTGTTTTAAATATTTACGGAAGACGATGGTGGCGATTTTCGCGACCGTCGCGCCAAGCGGTGTGATGACCATCTTGGCAAAGGTAGAAAAGGTAGAATTGAGATAGCGATCTTCAATCGCGCATTTCGCCAGGGCGCGGGAGGAGATCCAGAAGGCACTCTCTCCAATACTCAGGTGCGTCTTCAGAAAAGTCGACAGCTATTTCAAAAACATCTTTGTTCAGACGCTTGGTGCGGGCGATGCGGCCGCCAATTTCTAAATTCATTTTGTCGATTGTAAGCATGACCTGGTCGCCAACTAAAGCATCGAGTGACAGCACATCGCGAAATTTCTTAGGCGCAATTTCCTTGCGTTCGATTTGCAAAAGAAATCCCGTTTTAGATGCATCGAAAATGATACCAGTCCGTGAAATCAAAGTGAGATGGTCGAGTGATGTAAATGCTTTTATCATGATCGGCTCGACTTCTTCGCGTGGAGAATATCGGCGGTCGAGTGCTGCGTTAGTGTCATCTTTCACGTAAAACCTCTTTGTCCTCAATAAGTCGCCTCGAGAAAGGGGCTGACTTTGTTCTTTTCGGCAGTTCACGACCTAAGTTAAGGGGAAACTTAAGGGAATTAGCGAGGCTCAAGAAATTCCTACAAAAAGGGCGAAAACCTCATCATTTCGAGGGTCCAGTTTGAGGACGCCTCGACCAAAGTTGCGTCTGTTTGATCTCGCGTGAAAGGTATAAAAATCGTTTAATGGCGCGCTCCAGTCGAGGATTTTGATTTCGGTGATAGCAATCGGTTGGCTGTGCCCAAAAGTTCCTTTAAATGCGGCCTCCTTAGCCGACCACAGAAAGCGGGGGTCAGGCGCTGCCGCTCGCTCTTCCGCTTTGGAAATTCGCGTGATCACTGCCGGAGCGAGTCGAGAGAGGCTCTCGAGGTCGAACCCGAATCCCGTGATAGTAGGGCATTTATCGCATAGAGCAAAGCCGCCGTTTCTCCGACCATGAGAAATTGAGCAATAGTGGAATGGAAGGTGAGGCAGAATTTCGAGTGACGTGACCCAGTTGGGAAGCAAGCTTTCTGTCCCTAGCCCTAGCGCTGTCCCTAGCCCCAGCCCTGACCCGGATCCTGGTTCTGGTTGGGGTTCTGGCATTGTCGTTGCGGCGAGTGCCGCGCGGATTTTCAAGCGGTGGTCAGAGTCTGCACTCGAGCCCCACTCGTTTCTCACGTTGATGAGCAACCCCGAGCAGCCTAAGGCAAGCTCGATGTTTTTCAGATCGACGGGTGAAAGGATCGCATCCGAGGCTCCCAATCACTCAACCCGGGTATTCGAATTTTTCGGGCCAAGTGACGGAGCGACCTGCCGTGATCGCCATCATGCGATCAAGCGATACGCGAGCGCG
>JAYVND010000334.1:0-16133 GCA_043758635.1 Bdellovibrionales bacterium | reverse complement strand
AGAGTCGGCCGAAATGCTCGCGCATGCCACTGAGGACTCTCTCGTTATTTTAGATGAGGTCGGTCGCGGGACGAGCACGTACGACGGAATGAGTTTGGCCCAAGCGATTCTTGAATTCCTGCTTGAGACAACCCGCTCAATGACGCTCTTTGCGACTCATTACCATGAGTTAACCGCATTAGCTGATCGCTTTCCTCAAGCTCACAATGCGCACATGGCAATTCACGAGAAGGGATCGGACATCACGTTTCTGCATCAACTTGTGCAGGGACCGGCAAATAAATCTTACGGAATTCATGTGGGACGACTCGCGGGATTACCTGCAACGGTCACGCGTCGGGCCGCTCAGTTATTAAAGCGTTTGGAGTTGGGTGCGGAGAGTCCACAGATGTCTTTGATGAGTCTGGCGATTGCCAACTCCGACGCAAATAGAGAAGCGGAAGTGATTGGACTTGGAGCTGAAGCTTCCGCTTTCAATGCCGCCGATGAAGCAGCTTACCGAGCAGACGAGGCGGCCGACGACGGAGCCACGGATGAAGCCGCGTATGATGCCATTGGCTTCGATGATCCGCACTCGCTCGATGGATTTACGAAGCCTTCGTTTGCGCAGGAGATCACGCTGGCTCGCGAAATGCGGGAACTAGACCTCACAAGATTGACACCGCTCGAAGCACTGAATCAAATCGCTAAATGGCAACAAAGTCTTACTTAACGCCCGAAGATCTCGAGCTCGCAAAATTCAAGCTTCAACCTCCCGCCCATCGACCAGATGGAGAGGAGAGCAAGCACTCGGAGTTTCACTCGAGTGAGTTTTCGACTTGGCTAGGGGAGCGCTTGCACGCGCGCCTCTCGGCGCATCCCGACTGGGCAGCGAGCGAACCCATCGCTATCGGAAGTTGGGCGCGCTCGGAACTCTCGCCAAAATCAGATATCGATCTTTTGTTTACAGGCGACGAGGCTGCGGTCTCCCGGGTTGTCACTTTTTTCTCAAAGCAGGGCTTGAAGCTTCGCTACCGAATGCCTGAAAACATGGAGGATTGGACGGTAGGTGTTTTACCATTCGATGTGTTGGCGCTCTTTCAGGCGAAGCCACTGACGAATGGAGCAGAGGACAAGTGGTGTCTCCAAATCCAGAAGCTTCAGAGTCGCGGCACGTTATTTAGACGTTCGCTCATACAGACGATGATGAGAGAGCGCCGTGATCGTGGCACGCGCTACGACTCGATTGCTAATTTTTTAGAGCCAAATTTAAAATACGGTCCGGGTGGACTCCGTGATCTCGAGCAATCACTGGTGGCCTACAATCTTTTTCGATCTAAATTTAAGATGCTGGACCAAAGTGACGTGAGCCATGCGCTCGAGGTTCTTCATTACTATAAAAATTTATTTCTCCTCGTTCGACAGAAGCTGAACTTGGCGGATGGAGGTGGTGATGTTTTGGCTGCACCTGAGCAGCGACCACTTTCGGAATGGCTCGGGTTTGAAAACAACAAAGACTTTATGCGTGAGATTCAAAAGGGTTTGTCGCGTGTGAGTTTTTACGCAGACTGGATGATTGAGATCGCCACTCGAAGTCGCGCGCATGTCGAGCTTCTCAATAAGATTCCACTCAGAAAACCGCTGCAGTTTTTTACGGCATTTGAAAATGACTCCTCAATCCTCACGCAATTTCGCGTGCGCCTGAAGAGCGATGCGGTGTTTTCTCGCTTTGCCAGACAAGCCAGTGAAAATGGTGGGATCGGACCGCACAGCGCTACCGCTCCCAGAACAAACTCGAAAGCTTCAGCAGAATCAGTGGCTTTCGGAAAAAAGCTCAATCAATTTCTGATGCCCAGCGGGGATGAAGGAAGACTTGTCGCTCTCTTTCGCTCGAGGCTCATTGACCACGTTGTGCCCGAGTTTCGAAAAATTGTGGGGTATGTTCAGCACGATCAATATCATCGGTTTAGTGTCGATGCGCACATCTTACAGGCATTGCGCGAGCTCCGGCGTCTGAAGAAAAATCCAAAACTCGCCGGAAAATTGGCGCCGCATTTCAAAAGCTTGAGTGATCAAGAGTGGTTGATCTTGGCTTATGCGTGTCTCTATCACGACATCGCCAAGGGCCGCGAAGGACATCACGCTGAAGAAGGGCGCAAAATTGCGCTTTACGATTTGAAGCGTTTTGGGCAGAGTAAAAATCTCATCTCCGGTGTTACTTGGGTCGTGGAGGAGCATTTGATTTTATCGAATGCGGCCTTCCGTGAAAACTCAAGATCTCCGCTGACTTGGCAAAAACTGTTAGACCACGGCGTTAAGGGGCGAAGGCTTTCGCTCTTGCTCGCATTTACCATCGTCGACATTCGCGCGACCAATCCCGATGCATGGACGCCGTGGAAAGAACGGCTCATGAACGAACTGACGGAACAGCTCGAGAGGCCTGAGACCACGAGCTTCTTATTGCTCAAAAAACAGATCGAGAAATCAACATCTCAAACGGTTCGTGCCTGCGCAAAGAGCTGGCCAGAAGCACTCGATCCGTTTTTGATTCACGCGGTCCCGCTAAAATATTTGGTCGACGACCTCGCGAGACTTCTCGCGGGAGGAGAGTCGCAAGTTTCGCTTCAGCCAAAGGTGGTCCGCGCTGACGGCGAGCAAACTTGGATTCGCTTTCATTCATATGTAGATCAGACAGGCCTTTTTCTTTCCTACGTTTCCGCACTTGCACGCCACGGGCTGTCGATTCGTCACGCGTCGGTCACGACCGATGCGAAGTTTGGTGTGTACGATTGGTTCGAGGTCAAGACTGCGAAAGAGCCTGCTTTGATTGAAAAGTGGCTTTCCAAATCGGACTCGCTCAGTTTGAGTGATGATAAAGTGGCCTCATTGCCGAAGGCGAAGTTTGATTCGGTCGATTTTGTTAGTACGAGCGATGATGAGTGGGTGATCAGCTTTCGCGGACGTGATCAGTCAGGTGCACTGAAATCTGCCGTGCAGGCACTTTTCAGGAGGGGTCTTCAAATCAAGTGGGCGAAGGTACACACTTGGGGACGGCAGATTGATGATGTGTTTGGAGTTCGTGCGCTGACGCATGATGGACCGCGTGAACTCACGAATGAGGCTTCGAGCGCGGAAGCGCGTGAGGGTCAGAGCACGCTCACCGAACTTATTTCCTCACAAAAAACGTCTCAAAGAGGGTTCACACGAGACGAAAAAAACGAAGTGCTGCTTAAGATCCGGGCAGAAATGGCCTGAGGTTTTAGACGGAGCTCGACCTTTTTTGTTTGATTTACTCGACTTCGCCGGCGCTTTTCGACGATTATTCTGCGGCGTGTTGGTCGAACTCAGTCGAAAGCAGGACCAAGATTTTCATCGATCTTGCTGTGAATTGCACTCAGAATTCCGGTTAATTGTATTCGTTCGATTTTTCGAACTCGCCTGAGTCGCGACTCGACTTGACCGACTTGGCTGGCCGTTTGCGCTGTTTATTTATGCAGTTGCGACAAATTCTTGATTTGTTCCTGAAGGACTTTGGTCGGGAGATAAGCGTGAATATTAAATTTTTGTGAGCATCTCAGAGCCCGTTTTTTCCTAACTTGCAGAGTGAATTTTACGTCGTGGCTGGCGCGCATTCAGTCTAGTTTTTGCAGAAAATGAAAAGCCCTTTCGAGAGAGGGTTGCGAAATCTAAAAACAACTGTCAGACTTTGATACAGGTTTGCGCTTCTTCCAAGGCGAACGTCGCTCGACGAAGAGCAACGAGGTTTCGGAAACGAAATTTGAGTTGAGTTCGAAAGAGCGACAGACCACAGACGAACGAGTGATCGAGTCGTGATCTAGTCAAGAGAGAAACTTGACTCAGTCTTGGAAGAGCAGCGCAAATCAGGACCGAGATCATTTCGGAAGTTCATTTGAGAAATCATTGAACCTTTGAGGTAAAGATCTGGGTCCTGCTGAACAAGCGAACTCGAAGTTGTCGAGACACTTGAGCAGACATGATTTCAGAAATGACTGCGATTGAAGATGGTCGCAGAAATGACGGTTCTTAAGTTAGTGTTCGTAAACAATTGCGGGAGGGAGCAAGGATGCTCAGAGATGTACTTATTCAAAAAGGTTTGTCGAATCGTGAAGCAGAAGTAGCTGAATTGGTTTCGAAAGGCCTTTCGAACAAAGAAGTAGCCAACCAGCTTTTCGTTACTGAAAAGACGGTAAAGTTTCACCTTACAAACATCTACAAAAAGATGAGCGTAAAATCTCGTGCACAGCTCATCGTTTGGTGCTTGCCGCACCTTGGATTTGTCGACAACGAAGCGACTCAGCCAGCTCGTCAAGAGATTGCGGCTGGATCGTCTCAGATCAACACAATCCCGGTTGGTAACACAACTGTTGCGGGTGTTGCATCGAATGTCACACCGATCCGTGGTGGCGACATGAACAACGGTGGCAACGGCGACGTTGGCGCATTCGGTCTCTAAGATCGAATTTTCGAAATTGATGTCTTGAGCTCCCGATTGGCCAGAATGGCCGGCGGTCCCGCTCTAGAGAAGCCAGGTTCAAGACCTGGCTTTTCTGTTTTTTAAGCTTTATCCTTTTTGCATCTCTACAACTTTGTTTTCTTGTGGATCGGCAGCTCGCAGGACGCGACTGAGCTCGATTGGAGAATCCAGCGAGGATGCGAATGAAAGCCGTTCCCGTTTCAATTTCAACAACTACGATGACTGAGCTTGTTTTACCTGGTCACACGAACGCGCTCGGTTCGGTGTTCGGTGGACAAGTTATGGCTTGGATCGATATCTGCGCGGCGATCACGGCGCAGCGCCACAGCAAAAGCACAGTTGTCACCGCAAGCGTTGATGCCCTCCAATTTATTCAACCGGTCTTCAAGGGCTGGGTTGTAAACCTTCGTGCATCGGTGAATTACGCAGGTAAGACCTCGATGGAAATTGGCGTGCGCGTTGATGCCGAAAATCCTCAGACGGGCGAGTCATTTCATACGGCAAGTGCCTACGTGACGTTTGTGGCGATGGGAGCGGACATGCGTCCGTCGCCAGTTCCTCCTGTTTTACCGGAAACACCTGCAGAGAAAAGACGCTTTGAGCAGGCGCAGATTCGTCGCAAAGATCGGCTTGCTCAACGAGAGCTCATGCGGCTGGCAAAAGAGGAGAACGTTTAGTTTTTAGCAGGCGAGTCGAAATATATTTACGGGTTGCCGCCCACGACGGGATTATCGCCTTCCAAAATGAAGCGTGCGCATTGAACGCAAAAGCTAAAGATTTAAAATTCGACTTCGGCGCCCATCGCTTGAATCAGGACCAGGGCTTCCGGGTATGAGAACTTTGCTTGTTTGAGTTTTGCAAAGGCGGGGTCGATAAAATAGTTTTTAGCACCGCGGAAGTCGGCTTTCTCGATATTCACGTTGGCAAATGACGTCCCGGCATAATTTCCGCCGCTTAAATTTGCTTTTGAGAGATTCGCGCTTGAAAAATCGGCCTCACGAATCGTTGAAGCTCCGAAATCGACGCCGCGAAGATCCATTGATTGGAAGCAGGCGTAATCAAGTTTGCAGCTTTTAAATCCAAAGCTTCCGCCATTGCGAACATTGCGAACTTCAGTCCAATTGATACCCATAAGATTACAGTTTTCAAAAAGCACATCTCGAAGAACGACATTCATCAGAGAATGATTTGATAGATTGCACGAAGTGAATTTGCACTCGATAAAGACCGCGTTTTTCAAATCTTGCTCGGTCAGATTGATCTCCTGAAAGTCGAAGCCGGACATTTCATCTCGGTTGTCTCGAAGAAGACTCGACCAAGAGTTTTCTGTTACCGAAATATATTCCACTGGTTTGCTCCTTCGCTCGGATATTGGCTCGGATATTGGCTCGCATCTTGGCTCGCATCTTGGCTCGCACCCAAGCTAGGTCATCCGGCTCTTGAGCTTGGAGACGGATTCAAACAATTTTGCGCCAATGATCACATGAAATCCGTTTGACTTAAAGTGTGGATTAAAGAAAATCAACCATGTTAAAGCTTGTCATTCAGGTTGCCAAATCAGTGCTTATTTTGTCTCTCGCGCTCTCGCCAGCTCGGCCTGCGCTTGCGGAGCAGCCGTATGTGATGCCTTTTGGGCACGACACGTCGGCCACGTCATACACCTTAAACGCGGCCGAGTGCACCGTGGGCTTGCAAACTGCGGCGTGTGGACTTTCAAATTACTTCAGTCTCGGAACATCGCCGTGGTTATTTCAGGACTATAATATGATGAGTTTACTTGCGCGCCTGCAGTTGCGAAGCTCCGGGGCTGCGCAGGATTCAATGCAATTTGCATATTTGAAAACGTTCCATGCAACCGGCTATCGCATGGACTATCAAATGGAGCTCCTCTGGCTCTATTTTATTCACTCGGTTTTTTTGACACCTGATGCGACCGTGCATTTTAATTTTCAAACCATGTACTTCCGAGATGACCAAAGACCTTTTTCGCTCAGGCGTCCTTGGCTCGACCGTAAACCTATACAGATCAATGCGACCGCACTGACGGAGGTTCATGTCATCGGCAGTTGGTACCTCAACGGAGAAGCGGGTGTTTTAGGAGTTTTACAGTCGAACCCTGAGTTTTTGTTAGCAGTGACGTTTGAATATCGCACCAAGAGCTGGCTTTTTCACGGGGGCGTCTCGCAACTTGGGACTTACAGTGGTTACCGAAATCCGCTTGAGCGAGTGGACCATCAGCAATCTCGCCTCGGAACCTACAAAGGATTTGGCGGTGATTTTGATTCAAATATGGCATTGAATGACTATTCCATCCATCCGGAGTTTGCGGCCCAATATTATTTCTAACATAAGGAGAGTCGTGAAACGATTTAGCCATGTTCGATCGAAATTCGTTTTTGTAGTTGCAGTAGCAGTCGCATTTTTCAGTTTAGGTTTTGCGGGATCAAGTGCTTTCGCTCAACCCGCATGTTCTATTTTGACTGACGGACTAGGTGGAACTCCGGTCGTTTACTTTGGTGGATGGAAATCTCAAGAATCAGATGGTGCGGTGTGGGCCGAAGGAGCTCAAGCCACGGCAGCACGAAACTGCGGCGGCCGTTTTAAATTCGAAGGCCACGGGCTTAACGGCGCGGGGAGCAGCCTGGCTTCAGTCAAGATTAAGAATGCTGAAGCCATTGTTTCATGTGTTCAGAAAATCAAAGCTTACTCTGGTACTCCTAAAATTAAATTGCTGGGCCACTCCGACGGATCGTGGGTCGTAAACGAGATAGTAAATAAGCTCGGACCAGACGAGCGCGCCAAAGTTCAGCTCGTTCTGCTCGACGGAAATAAGCAAATGGATTGGGGTACGGGCGGGCCGCCAGCAAGTGTCTCGTGTTTTACACCGAGCGCGGCGAACGTGTCGAGCTGTGATGAAATTCAGTGGCCACAACATGCTGCGGGTGATCCTCCGTACACATCCAATATGATGCAAGGAATCTGCTCCGGGCATTGCAAGCCGCAAGTGCTGCGCGACAACAAGTGCCCGCAAAATCTTTGGCGCGCCCATTTTAGTTTGGTGAGTTCAAATACGAACTGCGCCCTCGGGATTGGGGACTTCAACCAACAGGCTTACGGTGCAAACTCCGACATCAATCTCGATTCGATCGGCTGCGACAAAGCGGCGCCCGCTGGTCATTCCGCGACCGGGCGCTCGACTCGCTAGCCCGATCGACCTCATCGGCCGAACGACTCAGCGATTGAGCCAACAGGCTCTGCCCGCAGACTGAGCCAACAGACTCAGAGACTGCCTCAACCGACAGATTCGGCCGACACGAGATAATCTCTCCAGCGGCTGAGGAGAGTTGGCGTCATATGCGCGAGGCAAACGGTGCCGGCGCTTGCCGGCTCTTTGCGCGTGATTTGGGTTTCGCGGCCGAGCTCGTAAATGCGATGCTCTTCGGACTTAGGAAAAAACAGCTCGACCTCTTCGTGCAAAGTCTGAACTTGCTCTACCATCATCCGCTTCAAGCGATCGACGCCCTCGCCGGTGATTGCCGAAACAAAAACGCGCGGAAATGCTTTTGCTTGAAATTGTTTTTCGAATGCAGCCACATCGACCTTATTAAAAACGGTAATGATCGGCTTTGCATCCCAACCAAATTCGCGAATCAAATCTTGAACGACTTCCATTTGCTTGGTCATTTGCGGGCTCGAAAGATCCACCACATGCAAAAGGATATCGGCTTCTGCTGACTCTTCGAGTGTCGCCTTAAAAGCCTCGATCAACTGCGGAGGGAGTTTTCGAATGAAACCAACCGTGTCGGTCAAAACTGCATTGGGCCCATCGGGCAAAAATATTTTGCGTGTCGTTGGATCGAGAGTCGCAAAAAGTTGATCTTTGGTCAGCACTTGCGACTGCGTGAGCTGATTCAACAAAGTCGATTTACCGGTGTTGGTGTAACCGATCAACGCAAACGAAGGAGTCTTGTGGCGCTTGCGCGAAGCGCGGTGCTGCGAGCGATTGGCGCGGACTTGATCGAGTTGTTTGCGGATTTGCTTCACCCGATCACGAATGCGGCGGCGATCCATCTCGAGCGCGGTTTCACCCGGGCCTCGGGTTCCAATTCCACCACCTTGACGGGAGTGGGAGCCCAACCAGGCATCTACCATTCGCGGAAGTTGATCGAGCATCTGCGCAAGCTCAACCTGCAGTTTACCTTCGTAGGTTTGGGCGCGCATTGCGAAAATATCGAGAATCAACTGGTTGCGGTCGAGAACTCTCGCGCCCAACTCTTTTTCTAGGTTGCGGCCTTGAATTCCTGAGAGTTGATGATCGACGATCACGACAGTCGCGCGAGAGTCGCGGACCATTTCCGCAATTTCTTCCACTTTACCGGAGCCAATGAGGGTCGCAGGATTGTAACCGGCCAAAATCTGAGTGATTGAACCCACAACTTCGGCGCCGGCGGCGACTGAGAGTTCTTCGAGTTCGGCGAGACTTTCTTTAAGATCGACAAACGAGTCGGTCTTAAGTCCCACGCCCACCACAATGACCTTTTCGGCGGTGGTGCTCAATGTGTTTCCAGAGAAGCGTCCAGAGTCGTTGCCGTTAGAAGCACCAACGCGAAATCCAGAAGGGTTTATCGATGAGCCTATCTTCGTATCTCCTGTTAAGAGTTAATCGCAGATGACATGACCTTGGTCTCAGTTTATCGCATGAAGTCAGCAACCCCAAGCTGAAAACAAGGGGGGTTTTTAAAAAGCTCTCAATTTGGGACGCCGGACGCCTGTCCCCAACTAACTAGGCAATGGCCCAGTAGATTGTGCGAATCATCCACTTGGCAGCCCCAGAACAACGCTTAGTTAGCGATGATTTGGATGCTCGCCGGCCTCAAGAGTCGATTCCATCTCAACCATGGCTTGTGCCTGAAGCGCGGTGAGGGCCACAGTGTTAATAATGTCCTCGACCGTGCACGTACGCTGAAGCACATTGGCAGGTTTGCGAACACCTAACAAAAAGGGCCCGAGAACTTCAGCGCCGCCAAGCTGTTGTAGGAGCTTGTAGCTGATGTTTCCGGCATCGAGAGTCGGGAAGATCAAGATGTTCGCGCCGTTTTTCACTTCGCAGAACGGGAAGATCTTTTCAACTAGAATTGGATTCACCGCTGCATCGGCTTGGATCTCTCCGTCGACGATGTAATGCGGGTAATTCTTTTTCACGATCCGAGCGGCATCGCGCATTTTACTAGGGGATTCGCCTTTCGAAGTAAAGCTCGTGTAGCTCAACATCGCAATGCGAGGTTGAATACGGAAGTACTCGGCCACACGTGCGGCGTGAATTGCAATCGTTGCACACTGAGCTGCGCTCGGATTGATATTCACAGTGGTGTCGGCGAAAAAGACCATCTTGTTTTTGAGCAAAACAACATTTAGGCCCGAAGCCGTTCCGCGTTTACCGGAGCCGATGATCTGCAAGATCGGTCGAACGCAGTCGGCGTAATTTTGGGTCGCGCCCGTGATAATTCCGTCGGCATCGCCCATTTGGACGGCCATCGATGCGAAATAATCAGGGTTCGACATCAAGCGCTCTGCCTCCGTGCGAGTAACGCCTTTGCGTTGGCGCATTTCAAAGAGCTTGTCGACGTAAACTTGGAACTTTGGATGCTGTGAAGGTTGATACATCGGGAGCGAAGCTAATTCTTCGAGTCCGAGGCTCTTCATACGCTCAACAATTTGTAGTGGATAACCTAAAAGGACTGGGCGGACGATTCCTTCCTGAACAATCGTAGCCATCGCTTTTAGAACTTTCGAACTAGCACCTTCGGGGAAGATCACGAGCGGCACTTCTTTGCAGGCCTCTTTCGCCTGGCGTTTCACTCGGTGCATGACCGACCGTACAAAAGTTGTTTTGGCACCTTGAAACGCCTCGAGACGGTCGCGGTACGCCTGGAAATCTTGAATAGGTTTGCGCGCAACGCCCGAATCCATCGCGGCTTTTGCAACCGCCGGTGTCACCCAGAGAAGAACACGGGGATCGAAAGGCTTTGGAATAATATATTCAGGACCGAACGTGAATTGCGTACCGCCGTAAGCTGCCGAAACGCGCTCCGGCACGTCTTCGCGCGCGAGTTTTGCAAGCGCGTGAACGGCTGCGAGCTTCATCTCTTCGTTGATCTGCGAGGCGCGCACATCAAGCGCCCCGCGGAAGATGAACGGAAATCCCAATACGTTATTCACTTGATTCGGGAAATCTGAACGACCCGTTGCCATGATCACATCTGGCCGAACTTCTTTCGCCGCTGGAGGCAAAATTTCTGGATCGGGATTGGCCATCGCAAAAACCAACGGCTTCGGCGCCATCGCTTTGAGCATGTTTGGCGTCACTGCGCCTGCGACCGACAGACCGACAAAACAATCCGCGCCGACCATTGCTTCGGTCAGGGTGCGGGCCTTGGTGTCGCTTGCGAACTCCTCTTTGTACTTGTTCATGCCCTCAGTGCGACCTTTGTAGATCACCCCTTTTGAGTCACACATAATCAGGTTTTCGCGGCGAACGCCGAGGGCGATAAATATCCGACCGCAAGAAACCGATGCCGCTCCAGCGCCGTTCATCACGACTTTGATCTCCGACATTTTACGGCCGGTGATTTCACACGCGTTTAAGAGTGCGGCGCCCGAGATGATGGCAGTGCCGTGTTGATCGTCATGGAAAACTGGGATGTTCATCGAAGCTTTCAGGCGCTCTTCGATCTCAAAACATTCGGGAGCTTTGATGTCTTCGAGATTGATTCCGCCGAATGTCGGCTCGAGAGCTTTGACGGCGGCACAAAATTCATCAACTGATTTGGTGTTGAGCTCAAGGTCAAAGACGTTGATATTGGCAAAGAGTTTAAATAAAACTCCTTTACCTTCCATCACAGGCTTACCCGCAAGTGGTCCGATGTCACCAAGACCAAGAACTGCAGTTCCGTTGGTGATCACTCCCACCAAATTGCCTTTAGACGTGTAGTCGTACACTTTGTCAGGATCTTTTGCGATTTCTTTGCACGGAACTGCAACACCCGGCGAGTAAGCAAGCGAGAGCGCTTTATCGGTGTCACACGGTTTGCTGGAAATGACCTCGACTTTGCCCGGCGTTGGCAGACTATGGTAGTCGAGTGCCTCTTTGTCCAAAGGTCCCATTTCAAATTCCCCCAAAAAACTTGTTCTCTGAACAGCGCATGAAAACTCGCATGCGCTGACTGGGAGCTAGGCTAGGTTCGCAATTTGATCGTGTCAATCCGGCGGTGAATCATGGCGTCGAAAGCATTCTGGAAACCAGGTGTGGCGCATTGGAAACCAGAAGTTTGAGCAGGCCCCTTTTGAACGGGCGGCGTGTGTTGCTTTTAAGCATCCCCTCGCTTTTGCTCCAAGGCTGAGTTGGATGTGCTTGAAGTCCGAGGCCATGTTCAAATTTAATTTTTCCTTTCGGCATTTCCTCGAGTTTCGTTGACATTTTGGCCGCCAGACATTGGACTTTACAATTGAATTCATAAGTTCGAGATCGTTCTCAACCGAAGTCTTCGCCAAAAAAATTTTTTGGTTAAAATTCGGTTGAAACCAGTTCCAAGGAAAAGGGAGTTTCTGATGGATCAACAGGCCCGGGATGTCGTCATCGTTGAAGGTGTACGAACACCATTTGCCAAAGCAGACACAAAGCTGAAGAACGTGCATCCAGCAGAGCTCGGTCGAGTGGCACTCAAAGAATTGCTCGCACGCACCAACGTCAATCCCGATGTGATTGATGAAGTCATTATCGGCAACACCGGAAATCCACCAGACGCGGTCAACATCGGCCGCGTGGTCGCTTTGAACGCAGGCATTCCACAGCGCACATCGGCCTTCACCGTGCATCGCAACTGTGCTTCTGCGCTTGAGAGCATCGCGACGGGTTACGAGCGCATCAAGTCGGGCACGATGGAAGCAGTGATCTCGGGCGGGACCGAGAGCATGTCGCAAATGCCCCTCGTGATGTCACGTGAGTTTGTAAACATTTTTGGTCGACTTGGCGGCGCGCGCACCACTGCTGCTCGACTTCAGGCGCTTGCATCGCTTTTAAAAGCCGACATGCAACAGGTGATCGAGATGCTCACTACGGGGCCGATGCAGAAAGCTCCGCATAAACCAGTGATCGCGATTCTTGAAGGCTTAACGGATCCATTTGTCGGAATCAATATGGGTGAGACGGCAGAGATTATTGCTAAAGAATTTGGCATCTCCCGCAAAGATCAGGATGAGTTCGCGCTTCGTTCGCACCTGCGTGCAGCAGCGGCAATGAAAGAGGGCCGCATGGGTGAAGAGATCACCCCGGTTTTCTTGGCTCCAAAATATCAAGAGGTGATCAGCGAGGACATTGGTCCGCGTGCCGCACAAACTATGGAGGCGCTTGGAAAACTTAAACCCTTTTTCGATAAAAACAAAGCCACCGGCACGGTCACGGCGGGTAACGCATGCCCGATCACTGATGGCGCTGCAATGGTCATGCTGATGAGTCGTCAGAAGGCGAAAGAATTGGGGCTTAAACCTCTCGCAAAAATTCGTGGATACGCATTTGCGGGCTGCGAACCTGAGCGCATGGGCCTTGGCCCTGCATACGCTACTCCAGTTGCGTTGAAGCGAGCCGGCATTGATTTCAAAGACCTTGGTCTGATCGAGCTCAATGAAGCGTTCGCGGCTCAAGTCATCGGTTGCACGAAAGCCATGGCGTCTGACAAGTTTTGCCAAGAGAAATTAGGATTAGCGAAAGCACTCGGAGAAACAGATCCAAGCATTTTAAACGTCAACGGCGGAGCGATCGCACTTGGACATCCTGTCGGGGCTACTGGCACGCGTTTAGTTTTGACACTGATGAAAGAGATGCAACGTCGCCAAGTTCAATTTGGATTAGCGACTCTGTGCATAGGTGGCGGCCAAGGTGGATCAGTTGTTCTTGAGAGAGAGGCATAAGAGATGAGCATTCAGGAAAGCATTCGTATTGTTCCGCGCGGTGAAATTGCATTGGTTGAATGGGACCTCGTTGGCGAAAAGGTCAACAAGATGTCGACGCCAGTGATGATTCGCCTCAGAGATGTTTTAGAAGAGCTCTCGCGCTCGAGCTACAAAGCGGTCGTGATGATTTCGCGTAAGTCGAATATCTTCATTGCCGGAGCGGATATTGAGGAAATTAAGAATCTAAAGACTCGCGAGCAGTTCAAGCCGCAGCTTGTGCAAGCGCACGCGGTCTTCAACATGATTGAAGATTTGAAAATGCCCGTAATCGTTGCGATCAATGGTGCCTGCCTCGGTGGTGGTTGCGAGATGTCTCTCGCATGCGATTACCGCATCGCCAGTACCGACCCGAGCACTAAAATTGGTTTACCCGAAACTAAGCTCGGCATCATCCCGGGCTTCGGTGGCTGCTGGCGGTTGCCGCGCGCAATTGGTCTTCAGGCCTCGCTTGATATCATCCTCGCGGGCAAAGCGGTTGATGCAAACAAAGCGTTGAAGCTGGGATTGGTGGATCAAGCGGTCCATCCATCGATGCTCGAGAACTTTGCCATGCAGTTTGCAACGGATTTGATCAAGGCGGGTAAAGGCAAGCGAGTGAAACATTTCGAACCACGCGGGATGATGGCAAAACTGATGGAATCTCCATTGATTCGCCCGAAAGTGTTTTCGGAAGCGACAAAAGCCACCTTGAAAGCTACCGGCGGTCACTATCCAGCGCCGATCAAGGCGATCGAAGTGATTAAAAAAATCTATGGCATGACGAATCGTGAAAAGGCGCTCGACATCGAAATGGAAGGCTTCTGCGAAGTCGCACCAACCGATGTTTCGAAGCACTTGATCAACGTGTTCTTTATGATGGAAGGCGTGAAAAAGAAAACTGGAGCAGCGGCGGGCGTAAAGCCATTGCCGGTCAAGCGCATCGGGGTTCTTGGCGCGGGCACCATGGGTGGCGGAGTGGCCTACGTCGCCGCTGATCGCGGAATTGAAGTTCGCATGAAAGATGTGAACAACCAGGCTCTCGCGATTGGTTTCAAACACGCTCGCGACATATGGGAGAAATTGAAATCTCGCCGTCGCATCACGCAGTTTGATCTCAATCGTAAGATGAATTTGGTGACGGGTGGGCTTGATTTTGCTGGCTTCAAAAACTTAGACGTCGTGATCGAAGCGATCGTTGAAGATATGAAAATTAAGCAAACGGTGATTGGCCAAACGGTTGAGCACTGTCGACCTGATTGCATCATCGCGACAAACACGTCGTCTTTGTCGGTGACCGAAATGTCGAAGGGACATCCGCACCCTGAAAATTTTGTGGGCATGCACTTTTTCAACCCAGTTGATAAAATGCCGCTTGTCGAAGTCATTCGAGGTGAAAAAACCTCTGATGTTGCCGTTGCGACAATTTTTGATCTTGCGAAAAAAATGGGCAAGCTTCCAGTCGTCGTCAAAGACGGCCCGGGATTTTTGGTCAATCGTTTGCTTGTGCCATACATGATTGAGTCGGCATGGCTTCTTCAGGAAGGCATGGATATCAAACTTGTCGATGACTATTACAAGCGCAAATTCGGAATGCCAATGGGCCCGTTTGCTCTGATGGATGAAGTCGGGATTGACGTGGGGATCAAGGTTTCGAAAATTTTCCACCAGACGCTGGGTGATCGCATTCAGATTCCAGAAGTGATGACGAAGCTCAATGCGACAGACCGTAAAGGAAAGAAAAACAAAAAAGGTTTCTACCACTACGACGAAAAAGGAAAGCGCCTTGAGGTTGACACGAGCATCTACGCCGATCTTGGTTTGGGAACTCCAACCAACAAGCTCACCGAAGACGAGTGCATCAACCGCGGCATCTACCTGATGGTCAACGAAGCCGCATTGGCGCTTATCGAAGAGCGCATCGTCGAAACTCCAGAAGAAGTGGATTTGGGAATGATCACTGGAACGGGCTTTCCGCCATTTCGTGGTGGTCTGCTCCGCTATGCCGATTCAGTTGGTAGCCAGAAAATCGCCGATGAACTTGAAGTGTTCGCGACTAAATATGGTCCCCGTTTTAAGCCGTCGACGCCGCTTCGAAATATGGCGAAAACTCAGCGCACGTTCTACTAAAAAGTTTCGTTCCTGGAGAATGCCTTCAAGCATGGTACGAGAGTAAAGGCAACTGGCCACCACTGCATATCCAGTGGTGGCCAGTAAGGCGGCGCACTCGACGGCGATCTAACTGTGGCTCCACTTTTTCGTGGACATGGCGTGGCTTGGATTGTCAAATCTGGGCGGGAGCGTGTCATCAATGATCGAAACTGATTACTTACCAAAATATTCGCCCTTTCAATTTCATCGACAGGTTATAGACTGTGTTGTCGGGGGAGTCTCTGCGCTCGACATTCGGCGCCTGAGTGTTGCTTCCGTCGAAGAGGCCCGACAATTTATCAGTGCTTACGGTTACAACCTCGATGATCCTGAAAGTCGCGAGCAACTTTGGGCGAGCCACCGTCGCGCGGTCGCGATGATCAAAGAGCAACTTCTAGAAGAGGGCGAGACCATTCCCGAAGCACTGTATGAGCCTTCGCAATTGACTGAGCTCACTCAGCTTTTGATGTACGCCAGTTCACGCGCACCCGGCGAGCGAGAGCTGCAGCGTTGGGCCTGTGCG
>JAYVND010000333.1:0-5465 GCA_043758635.1 Bdellovibrionales bacterium | reverse complement strand
CCAATCGGACTCAGGCGCTGATGCGTCGTTTTTGCTCAAGTCCAAGAACCTCGCGCCACAGAGCAAGAGCTGCAGTGACTTCGTACTCTAAAAGATCGGCGACGAGAATCGAATCGTTTTTCGAATAGGCCGCATTCATCTCGCGCACGGAGCGGATGATTGCCTGCTCTGCTTCAACCCAACGTTCGCTTCGCTCTACTGGCAATTGAATCCCGCTAGCGGCACCACGAATGTAGGTCAACGTCTCAATCAGCCAATGACAACCCTGAAGTGTTTCACCAAACGCGCGCTGCCCATCTGCGTGGACGGCGCCGCGAAGTGCGTCGGCAGCGTGCACGCATGAAGCTTCGAGATCCGGTATAAATTCAGCAGTCGAAACCAATGCTTCCCGAATCAATTGATCCGTGCGCTGCGTGCTGATCGCTAGGGTTTCGATCGTTGTGCGCGCATGGGCTGCGAATTTTGATTCGTCTGTTTCAGAGAGCAAAACTCCGTTGACGCGAATCTCGCAAATCACTTCACCATTTTTGTATGAGACTCTCTCCACCTGTTGAATCATGTCATGGAGAGTCTCGCAGCGTGCGAAATCGCGGGTGATTTCGGATTGCTCCCATTGAAGTGTGGTCATGCTTGTTTCTCTCTCTCGGACATCCTGTCCGCGGCGGTCTGATCAATTTCTAAATAATACAGTGATAAAACTTCTTCAAATTTTAAATGAATCGTGCGAGTCGCCGAAATTAATTCTTCAACCGGCATTGGGCCCATGCGAAGTCTCTCCGTTTGGAACCAACGCACAAGCGGGCCGATGTCGGGCACCATCCGAGCGATTTGCTCAATGACCTCGTCCACACGGTCCAGAATCTGCGCCGATGTTTCGCGCTTGCCCGCGCGCTCCATCGACTTGAGCTGGTGAAGGGCTACGCCATTAGCTTCGACCAAACGTCGAACGGCTTCGACAAAAATCTCCGAAGGCGCCATCGGAAATGATTCACCCATGTAAATCGCGCGCGTAAAGTTCCATTGAAAATCATACTGCGAGCTCGGAAAATCTTCGTTCGAAGAAGCGCTAGCCAATGTGTAACCTTCACCCACATTTGCAACGATATAACTTGGGAGAAGAGTTCTCGCTGCGGCGAATGTCACCGCCTGAGACGCGTCGCCGATTTCGCGCCAAACACTCACGATATCTTGAACACACACATCACTCGGGAGCGAAGCTTCGTCTTCGACACTGATCACACGACTGCGTGCCGCCTTGGGGCCTGTCTCCCAAAACGAAACCATAGGGAAACTTAAGTTAAATGCAGGCGTGCCCACGAGTGAAGCGATATGCAGCGGCCCGCTGTCCCCACCCACCAAGAGGCGCGCTTGGCTTAAAATAAAATACAGATCAGAGAATTTAGTTTTCCCCACCCAATTACGTGGCGTAAGTTCGCCACACGCGGCGACTATCTTCGCAGCGATCTCGCGCTCGGGAGCAGAGCCGATCAGGATGATATTTGAAACTTGCGCGTCGACCAGACCCTTAACGATCTGTGCCCACTTGGTCCAACTGAGAGTCTTCTCGGCCTGGCTTGCACCGATGTGAATCACAATGGAATTCTCACATTCCGAAAATGTTTCAGAACAAGTCTCAGCGGTCATGAGAGTCGACGGCACACCCCAGTCGTCAGGCGTGAGCTCTACGCCAGAGATATGCGCAAACAGGTCCGATAAATGAATTCGATTTGGTCTTTCGGGTCCCACCTGTGCGTAGAAGTAAGCGCTCGCGTCATCAGGTATGGATAGGTAGCCATCTGCATGGCGGGTGTAACCTCGAACAACCGTATCTTCGCAAGCCAGGATGCGCGTGAGAAAACTCGAAACCGGCGAAAAGCTCAGATTGATGATCTGATCAAATTTTTGAGTCGAGAGTTCGTCAATCAGTGAATCTAATTTTCCCATTGCCGCATCCAGGTCAGGGCGCGATTTTGCCAAAGGCCGTAGGATTTCTTTAGAATCGAAATTCCATACTCGATCAACCGCCGTCAATCCATCAAGAGCATCATGAAAGCGCGCCCGCGCTAAGACATGAATTTCCGCCTCTGGATACTGACGCTTCAACGCGCGAATAGCTGGCCACGTCTGTAAAATATCGCCAAGGCGTGCAAGCTGCAGAATTAAAATCTTCATTGCGCACCTGGAATTTGATGCCGAAGAGACGGAACCTGCTCGAGCAGCATTTCTTGCAGCAACCGCAGACGCAGCTGACGAGCCGAAAATTGTACATCTGAAACCGCGGTAACTCCGTTTCCCGTCGTTTTTTTGTCGAACTGCATTGCGTTCTGCATCTGGTGATCGATCATCGCGTTCGAGAGAGAAAAGCAATACTGCAACTCGTCCTCGGCGGAATCCGTAAAACCAGGAAGATGACCTGCATTATTTATTAGACCATTTTTCATTATGTGAACTCAATTCTCTGAGGCTGATCAACTTCGTGACCCATTTCGGTCTCAAGACTCCGCAGCATGCGAAGGTTGATTGCCGTTCGCCCTTCTATTTCATTCACCGAGTCGACAATCCGTCTGAATCGGGTGAAAGCTGGGCTGATATCATCTTCGATGACCGAGTCGAGCGAACTTTTGAACGATCTCTGCGAAGGCATGTGTCGAATCTTTTCGCGGAAGCTGATAAGGCCACGCACGAATTCTAAAAGCCGCTCGCGGTTTTCAAAACTTCCGTGCAAAACGCGAATCCCAGTCTTGAAGCCGTTGATGCGCGCTTCTGTCGATTGGGCTTGAAGCTCGAATGCGTTGAGCAGATGTCTCCACTCTATAGGTGAGGTCGTCGGATACACTCGACGCATGAGCGTCGCGATTTGACGAATTTCCGTTCCAAATTCGTTCGACATATCTCGCTCATCGAGCGCCATCAACCAGAGCTTACGGCTGGCGTGATCTAAATGATTCGCAACGCTCTCTTCGCTAAACTTTGTGATTGCGGGCACGGCCGTCCAGTAGCCACAAGTCTTAGTGTCGACACGGAAAACTGACACTTCTTCTAAATATTCGCTCGCGATATGCGCGAGCTGAAAACTACGTCCTGCAAAAACTTCGGATGTCACCATGCCGACCACGTCGCTCGAGAGGCGTGTTGCGCACGCGTGGGTGTCTCGATGGCATTTATTTGAGTGCGCGCACGGAGCGCAATGCTCTTTCGTTTGTAAAATCACACTTCCATGATGGTAGGCGCCGGTCCGTGGAAAATCAGAGCTGCCAAGGCTTAACTCAACAACATTAGTTTTTGTCAGGGCCGCCAGATGCTTGATGCTCGTATCACCACTTAAAAGTAGTTTGGCTCTGCGAAGTAGACTAAATGCCCCTTCAAAGCCCAAGATCGCAAGCTCACAACGGTGCCCGAGCTCCTTGAGCGTGGTCACCATTGGCTCAAGTATTGCCCGCTCAGAATCGGATCCCAAAATGAAAACTGGATTCTGCGGGTGACGAGACGCGAAGATCTCGATGGCCGCTTGGAAGCGTACCAAGCCCCAATTCTTTTTCACATCGCTTGTCAGTGCTTGTACAACCAGAAAGTCCGGACGATGCGGAGGTGCAGATGCGCCCCCAACCTTCTCTTTACAATCAAACGAAGAGGCAGCATTCAAAAACTTTGCAACTTCTTGCTCACCCTTCGCTGTTGGCTCCAGTGGTGATGCGATGTGAACAGACTCAAGTCCACACGCAAATCGAAAAATATCTGTGAAATGAAAAGTCTCAAGACTTTCGGCGTCCACTTGAGAATTCAAATGACGGAACCAGCTCGAGCCAAAAGTGCCTCGGCCCTGAGCATCAAAACAAAGGCCGATTCTTTTTTTTGCCTCAATGAGGCTCATCATCCATCCGCTCAGTCGGTTGTGAGTGAGATTGATGGCGATATCATACGGCTGATCGCTTAGCGCATCGATCCAATCACTTAAGTGATGATAAGCATCGAATAGAGGTTGGTTCGCTTGTGAAAGTGATGACTGCAAAGCTTCGCGATCAAATTCAATCCATCGATCTACATAAGGGATTAGGCACGTCGCTTTCTTAAATTGTGAATTGATCACGACATCAATGACTGCATCGGGGTGTTTGGTGCGCAGCCCCCGCAAGATGCTGGAAGCGAGAACGATATCGCCAATCCGCAACAGGCTTAGTACGATGATTCTCATACGACCAGCTCCTCAAGTAACTTCCACATGCGCCGCTCTCGGGTCACGTGAGATTGAGATGAAAAGATCTTTTGAAGAGTTTTAACCGAAACTAATTCGACCTGATCACTGGCCAACACAGGTTCGATGAGGTTGGCCTCTAAGATGGCATGGAGCTCTGGACGCATTTTAAGTTGCATCAAGAAGCCGAGGCGCTCGCGGCCATTGAGAAGGCCCTGGACCGAGGTGAAATAAACAGAATGAATTTGAGTCGAAATCTGATTTTTTAACAACGTAAAACGCGAGCAGGCGAAATCGCGAAACGCAGGATTTTCGATCAATTCCGACACTTCCCCGCTCGCGATTGCTACATTTAAGAGCTCTGGATGGATGCTACGGACAGCGTTAATCAACTCAGCATTTGGCTCGATGACAAGCAATGAGTGCGCGCCCATAATTTCACTTAAGACTTTTGCTTGGTAGCCACTGCCCAGTCCCAAAACAATGATAGATCCGCGACCTTCAGATCGTTTCAACTCTGGCATAATGCGATTCAGCCACTGCTCGGATTCGCGGACCGGGTCGATAGACGAGGCAAGGTAACGCCCGTCCTGAACAACGACCGGATGACCCTTACGAGAGTTCACGATTTCTAATACGCTCACGCATTCACCCGCGTTTTCGCGATTTCAGCCAACGACGCTTTGAGAATCTCTTGATCCAAAATTTTCGCAAGGCCCGCTGCACCTTCCATATCAGGGTCAAGTGCCAAGACGCGCTCAAGTTCAACCCGCGCATCGCGAAGATGCCCTTGGTGGGTCAAAACTTTTACGAGCATAAACGCGATCTCAGCGTCTTCACCATTCGCGTCGAGGTAGGCTTCGAGGCGGGCGATGCATGGAGATAGGCGCGAGTCTTGTGCGCCCCAGTCGACATAGAGTTTGAGGGCGGTGCGGTTTTCGCTGTCGATGTCCAGCGCTCGTTCGATATTCGCAGTTGCGAGCTCTGCATCACCCTTTTGGCGATGAAGAAGCGCCAAGCCTGTCCACGCTTTATCATTATTTCCATTGATTGCAACGGCCGCGCGGAAACGCTCGATCGCCGCCTCGTATTGCTCGCGTTGAATCTCGAGGGTGCCGTAATTAACAAGGAGGACGTCCGACGTCGCGCAGATCGCAAATGCCTTATTGTAAAATTCTTCGGCTGCGTCGAGGTCACCAGCGCGCGTATGAATATTGCCGATGTTTTTGTAAGTAGCAAACAAACGTGGTTGATCTGACACCACCATGCGAAG
>JAYVND010000332.1:0-1675 GCA_043758635.1 Bdellovibrionales bacterium | reverse complement strand
TGGCCGGCAAGCTCAGTTGCGCCGGCCTGAACAGAAGGATTCGCGGATGAATTTGAATTGTCACTTTGAGTTTTCAAGCCTCAAACTTTAATAAGAATCAAAACCCTTTGCAAGATTTCAAAGCGTGCGTGCGAGATTGGCGTAAGTCACAGTTAATTACCTGTGACTCATCGGTGGCTCATCAGTGACTCATCGGTGACTCATCAGTGGCTCACCGTCGCGGGGGCCGGACCGCGGGTCGGCGCGGGCGCTCTCGTGGGACGATTCGATAGTGTACCTAACTCAAAAGTTCGCCCATCACACACTTTGCCGTTGCTCCATTTACCAACATTGGCCTGGCTCAAACGTTTCATGATCACATTGCACTCAACACAGTGAAACTCGGCTGTCTTCTCTGATTTTCCGCAAACGGAGTTAACAAAATCCTTCAATTGATTCCAACTCTCAGCCAGTGGGAAGACGGAACCCTTCTTGTCTTTACCCTCTAAAAAAGCACGTGTTGAACGAGTTGAACTCTTTGATTCGCACTCCCTGGTTGCTTCCATTTGCGATTTCACGCAGAGCGCCTCGGGGTGCTCAACATCACCTTTCACGCCAAAGATCAGTGGATTGCAGATCACGTTCGGTTGCACACAGCGCAACGGTTTAGCGAGACCCGTTATCGAGACTTCGAACACGGGAGTGCATCGTTTGGTACCGACAATATACGAGCTGCGGTTGCCGGCGAAAATACAATCTTTAGTTCCCGTCTGGACGTAAGTCTCGAAATCTTTTCGGCGCTGCTCGCGCGTCTGCTTTTGGCAAGCCAACGGTTCTGTTCGGCAACCACCGGGCTCGGGAGCCGACGGCGCTGGAGGTTGTGTGTTTGTCGTTGTGTTCGGTGCCCCAACTGGAGGTGTACGAGCTGCTGGCGGCGCAACTGCTCCGATGGGCTGGACAACCGGCGCTGGCGCAACCACTGCCGGGCCAATTGCTGGTGCGCCAGCAATTGGCGGAGCTTCTCGAGGTTGTGTGACAACGACAGGTGCCGGAGCGGAGACCGGCGCGGGCGCGGCTGCAACTGGCGCAGCAGGCGCTGTGGGAGCGAGAGCTCCTCTCACCGGTTGGTTCAACGCCTGGGCGGCGCGGTTCAGATCCGCAAAACGAGCGAGTGGAACTCCGCCGGTTCGATCTTGCGCTGAAGCTTCTGAGAGAAGGAGATCGAGCATTCCAACGTGGCGCCGAGCTTCGTCTGAGAGCCCAACCGAATTTGCACTGAGCTCAACCAACATCGCTTGTACGGATCTGATGTAAACTTCGCGCTGATTTTGAGTCAGATTCATCAGCTGATTGAAGTCGAGCATTTCAGGAAAGTGGCCAAGTCTCGCTTCGTTATCCATTGGCGATTCAACGTTCGAACTTTTGCTTTGCGTGTCACTCTGCGCCGCACTTTGACCAATAGTCGGTGCAGTGTTCTGCGCTGCACTCTGCACGATATTTTGCGCGGTAGTTTGCGCGGCACTCTGAGGTCGGCCGGTAATTTTGCGCGATCGGAGCGTGATTGACCTTGTTTCAGCTCCAGCTTTCGCAAATTTTGCAGAGAAGATGCCCAAACTCAAAATTAACATCGAAAGGAGTGCCGTACCGACCCTTCGATTCCCAACTAAACTCAGTCTGCTCATCACTTATTTCCTCG
>JAYVND010000331.1:0-1675 GCA_043758635.1 Bdellovibrionales bacterium | reverse complement strand
AGCCCAATAAGAAAACGTTTTTTCAGAGAAAAAACAAATATGCGTTGGGTCTCGGCGGTAGTGCCAGCGAGCGAACGCAATCTTTGCCTGATCATCTGCAGGCAAGTAGGGGTGAAAACCAGTGAGGAAAAATAAAGCATGCTTTGGAGCTCGGTTTGAAGCATGTTTTGGAGCTCGGCCTGGAGCTCGGCCTGGAGCTGGCGCCTGATCTGAAGCTTGGCCTGAAACTTGGCCTGAAGCTTGGCCTGAAGCTTGGCACGAAGCTTGGCTATGACACTCACCAGCTGATCGCGCGCGGAGAGTGCTACCGCTTCGTCGCTGGGCAATACACTCAATGTCGCGCTCCCCCATTGGGACACGAGTGATGAGTTTCAAAAGTCTCTCCAGAACGTCGCCTGGAACTTTTAAATGTTCTAGCACTTCTGTACACGTCACAAAGTTAAAATTCTCGGAGAGAGGTGCAACGTTTGGCGCAAACTGAGGATCGTAGGTCTGCATTTCGAATCCGACAAAATTCAATTGCTGCGCGAGCAATGGCCCTGGGCCGCATCCAAAATCTAGGCCTCGCGCACCGGGAGTCATTTGGCGCTGCACCTCTCGAATGATGGGCTTCAAAAAATTCAGGTAACCAGCATCGGGCGGCGCGTCTCCGGACTGCACTTTGTTTTCGTGCATGGCGTAGCGCTCCTGCTCCTCGGCGACAGAGAGGTAACTGGAGCGATCGCGGTGGATCAAATCGCATGTCTCGCAATGAAAATAGTGCCACTTGGAGCCGCAGTTTTGAGGTGGCACTTCACTGAAAAAAGGCTCGTCGCAAATGGAATGGCACAGAGGGCAAGGTGACTCGATAACTTTTGTCATTTGTGGTAAACTAACACTGTCCTTTGCCAAATTACCAAAGCTTTCCTATAATAAGCTTTGCCGAAAAGGAGCCTCAATCATGGCTAAAGTCGTTATCTACACCAAAAGCAATTGCCCCTATTGTGTGCGCGCAAAAGAACTCTTCAATCGCAAGGGCGTCGCGTTCGAAGAAGTTTATTTAGACGATAAACCAGAAGAGTATGCCACACTTAAAAATAAAACAGGCCTCATGACAGTGCCGCAAATTTTCGTAAATGACCAGCTGCTCGGCGGCTATTCCGATGTCGCGCAACTGGATTCGGAAAAGAAACTGGATCCGATGTTAAAAGCGTAAGCTTTCACGCGCGGCTTATTGCCGAAGTTCCGTTCGCTCACACATCTCGTGCAGCACATCACTATCACCACCGTCGCCGCTCCCGAAGAGTCTCAGTAAAGTCTCGCGCATCTCATCGGGTGTTTTTGCCTTCATCGTTCGGGCGTAGAGATCGTGACCAAACAACAACCACGGCGCACCAGTTTTCGCATAAAAGCGAAACTTTCGAATGGCGAGATCTTCAGGAAAAAGCTGAATCATCAATTCAAAAACCCGCTTGAGAGAGTGACCGTATTCTCGCGCTTCTTCGAACGGAGTGCTGGGTGCACGTTGAGCTTCACGCCCGATCGGCGCAGGCATTCCCATTCTCTCTCCTAACTGCCACAGAAGCCAGGGACGCGCGGTGAGCGCACGACCCACCATCACTGAGTCGCAACCTGTCTGCTCTATCATCGCAAAAACATCATCGGCTACTTGAATGTCGCCGTTCCCTAAGACCGG
>JAYVND010000330.1:0-5503 GCA_043758635.1 Bdellovibrionales bacterium | reverse complement strand
TTCTAAAAGATGTCAAAGATTTCTGGAAGTCGATCGATGAATGAGGTGACTTTTCTGCGGGCTAGAAGTCGAATGCCTCATGGCACCACCCTCGCTCCTACTCCGCTTCCGCATTGAACTCGCCGACATTGATCGCTCGAAATATGAAACTTTCGATTTCAGGTTGGCACAACATCCTTCCGAGACGACGGCATTTCTCATCACACGAGTGATTGCATATTGCTTAAGCTTTGAAGCAGGACTTCAGTTCACGCCGGGCGGGATCAGCGACACCGACGATCCGACTTTAAGTCTTCGTGACCCGTTGAGCGGCGGCTATAAAGTTTGCGTCGAGGTGGGAAGTCCGTCGGCAAAGCGCGTCCATAAAGATATGAAGGCTTCGAAGCTTGTCAAAATTTTTACATTTAAAAACCCAGACGCATTTGTCAAAGAACTCGCCGCCGCTCAGATTCATAAAGTCAACGAGCTCGAAGTCTACTGGGTGGATGCAAAATTTCTGGATCGAATGGCGGAGAAAATCACGAAAGACAATCGTTGGTCCATTCTCCACTCCGAGGGAACACTCACCATTTCGATCGACGAAGATTCGGATTCTGTGGAAGTCATACGTAAACAAATTCCATAATATTCGGCCAGCAGCATCGTACGTCGATCTAAGAGAATGATCTATGGCAACGGTCGCAGACATTTTGTGACCGTGGCGCTAAAATCATATGGGGGGCCGTACTTCGTGTGCAAGTTTTGCAAGCCGCGAATTGTTCCGAGCGACTGACAAAAAGACCGGTTATACCGGAGCCGGAGAAACCAAAAAATGCCCACTTCACCACTCATGAATTTTAGCTCATCAGCGCGACTGACCATTTTCATCCCTTCCGCTGGTGAGGGCGGCGACCCGAACGAAAAACCGACTGGGAAAAAATACAAAGTGAAAAAATCTCTATTCTATCTTTCCCTTTTTCCAATCACGCTTCTCTGCCTTCCAGCTCTCGCAGATCAGAATGACCGCGCTTCTCAAACGGCACAAATCGGCTCCGGTGAAGGTGTTCATTTTCCTTCGAATTTCGGTTGGTGCATCGCAACCGCTGCCCATCAGATCGAAGGTGAAAACGTTCATAGCGATCACTATGTATGGGAGACGGCCTCGATCAACCGCGTTCTCTCAAGCGATCTCGTTCCTAACCCCTGGCTAAATCAGGGTCCTGTCTCTAGCCTTGCCCGCAACGAGCACGCTTGTCCAAGCTTCGATTTCAAGAATGACCCTGACCCGGCACGTGAGCATTCCGCGCTCTTCATTTCACCGGAGGATCGCGAGCCAAAACTTTGCGAAATCTCCGGAAAAAGCATTGATCATTGGAATCGAGTTTCGACTGATATCGCGCTTATGAAAAATCTCGGAATTAAAGAATATCGGATGTCAGTCGAGTGGGCGAAAATTGAGCCCATACAAGGGCAGTTTAATCAGGCAGCACTCGATCACTACACCGATGAGATTCGCCAGCTCGCTGATGCCGGCATTGAGCCGCAGGTCACTCTTTTCCATTTCACGATGCCTCAATGGCTGAGAGAAAAAGGCGGTTGGGAAAATTCAGAATCGCCAGCTGACTTTCGGAAATTTAGCCAGGTGGCTTACGCCGCTTTTGGTCCTTCAGTTCATACCTGGTACACCTTCAATGAGCCGATGGTGCATGTCACCGCCGGATACATTGCCGGAGTGCTTCCGCCGGGCGTATCAGAGCCCCTCAAATTACCACGGGTTTTGGGCAACATTTTGCGAGCGCATGCAGCGGCTTACCACGTGATCCATGACGGTGCGGCGATGAGAAAATCTTTCGTACGCGTTGGCGTCGCCCACCATTTACGCGTGTTTGATCCCCTCACTCAGAAAGCAAAGTGGAATCAACCCAAGCAGCTCATTAAAAAAGAAGTAGAAACTGCCGGTGCGTACATCGCAGACTACCTCTGGAATTGGATGTTTTTTGACGCAATCGAAACGGGCCGCTTTGCCTTTGATTTTGAGAAAATGAATCGAATTGCTTCTGCAAAAGGTTTTCAGCTTCCGACGTTTCTTAATTTTCATCCTGTCGTGATTGAAGGACTCGAAGGCTCTCAAGATTTTTTAGGTCTTAACTATTACAGTCGCGACCTGATTCAATTTGATTTCTCTGCACTCTTGAGCGGAAAGTTGTCGGTGCTCAACGCATTTAAAACCGTGGTAAATCCCGAAGCAATCAAGGCTGGAGACGTGAACGACGTTGGCTGGGAAATCTATCCGGAGGGCTTCTATCGAATTCTAAAATCTCTTGATGCAAGGGGAATGCTCCATTCCACTGTTCGTCGCCAAATCATAGTCTCGGAGAATGGAATCGCCGACAGCAAAGATTTGAAGCGCGAGCAATTTCTCAGGGACCACCTGCGCGCCATGAACCGCGCAATTCACGACGGAATCCCAGTTGTTGGTTACTGCCACTGGACCTTGGTTGATAATTTTGAATGGAATTCTGGTTACTCTCCTAAATTTGGGCTTTATGATGTTGATCTGAAAACACAGCGGCGACACCTTCGGCCAAGTGGCCAATGGTTTGCATCGACAATCAGAAACAGTGGTTGGGATGAGTGAGGCCTTAAGTGAAAGTAAACGCGAAAGTGAAAGTGAAAGCGAATTTAACAATTTTAATTTCTACTTTAGTAAATACTGATCGCCAAGATGACAAGGTTTTCAATAGCCGTGACGTAGTTAAGTTTCGTGAACAAGGATTGCCATTGTGAATGACTCCGTGACGAACATGAGAAACAGATTTGGTTTATCAGGCCTTTTCGGTCCGAAACTAGCAGGTGACTTTATGGCGGAGGCTTGGCCTAAAGAGCCATTTCTTGCCCACGGTCTCCAGCCAACTCTTCATTCCGTTTTTGAGCTTCCATTTTTGCAGTCTCTCAATGCGCTTCTCGGCGCATGGCCCTCTGCGATTCAGGTTCATTTGCCCGATGTCGCCGATGAGTCGAGCTCCATTGATGCGAATGCCAAAGACGCGCAAAAACTTTTTTCAAATAAAATGGGCCTATTGTTCAATAATGTGCAGACTCTTAGCACCGAGCTCCAAAATCGACTTCAGGCTTTAGGCAAGGACTTAGGGCTCCCAGTATCTACTCACTCTCGCTGCATGGTTTATGCGACACCGGACGGAAAAGGAACTGCCGCACACTTTGATCAAAATATTAATTTTGTGGTTCAGCTCCACGGAATTAAAAAATGGAGTGTGGCGCCAAACGCAACTGTCGAAAATCCGACCGCTCGGTACACGATGGGTCAAGAGCTGGATCCAGAGTTATCATCATATATTGAAAATGAAATGCCGACCGCAATGCCCACAGAAGGAAAACGCGATTTTGTTCTCGATCCGGGGAGCGTGCTTTTCGTGCCGCGTGGCTGGTGGCACTCAACCGAAGCAAAGGGCGAAGCACTCGCGCTCAATTTCACATTCAATCAACCCACATGGATTGATATCTTCACGCTTGCGCTCAAGAGTCGATTGTCACTTTCGCCTGCATGGCGGGAACTTGCAGATGGCGTGACCTCCGCCAATGCCGACCTGCGAGCCAATGCGAAGGGCGAGCTCGATGATTTACTTGCAGAGCTTGTGGAGGATCTACCAAACTGGCGTGCCGAAGATATTCTTTGGGCGACCGAGGGAGACCTCGACTGAGGTCGAGCGCTAGGCGTATGACGCGCGAATATAACTGCCTCATTTTAAGATCGAGGGCCTCCACGCTCTTTTTTAGTTCCGGTCTAGCCGAATAGTTAGACTGTCGCCCCGCGGAGGCCAGTCGAATGAATGAATTGAAAAAACTCACTCCGGAAGAAAAAGCTCTCGTCATCAATTTGAATCCTGAGGCCTACGGTTCTTTTGCCGAGATCGGCGCGGGCCAAGAGGTCGCACGATGGTTCTTTCGTGCCGGCAAAGCTTCGGCAACAATCGCGAAAACAATTTCAGCATATGATATGTCATACAGTGATTATCTATATGGAGCTGAAGATAATCATCGCTATGTCTGCGAAAGCCGTTTACGGAAAATGCTCGATCGAGAATACGTGGTCCTGACTGAAAGAACGGCCGGAAAGAATCCCGATTTAACTCGGTACTTTGCCTTCTCAGATACCGTCGCTTCAAAAAAGTCCGCCGATGGTGGAGGCCACGGCTGGATCGGAATCAAATTTCAACACAAACCGCGCACAGATGCGAGCACTGTGATTTTGCACGTGCGCCTTCGTGATGATGAGGTTCTCTTGCAGCAAGAGGCCGTCGGAGTTTTGGGCGTGAATCTCGTGCATGGCGCGATCGAGCATTGGGCAAATCCGCATCAGCTGATGACCGGCCTCAAAGACGGCTTGAAAAAGCACAAACTTGAAGTCGACATGATTGATTTTTCGGGTCCCGCATTTTCGGATGTCGATAATCGTGTGATGAGTGTGCATTTAGTCGAACTTGGTTTTACGAACGCGGTCATTTTTACAGCTGAAGGTAAAACGCTGCAACCATCCGACGCCCTCTACAAAAAACACGTGCTCGTGCAACGCGGCCGTTTTAGGCCATTGACAAACTTGCACGTGGAAATGTTCGAAGCCGGGAAAAAGCAGTTTCTCAGAGAGCCGACGGTGACTTCGGACTCGCTGATCTCTTTCTTCGAAATCACGCTCAACGAACTGAAGACCAATGGCACCCTGGACGTCGACGACTTTATTTCCCGTGTCGACATGATTAAAGAAGCTGGACAGAATGTGATGGTTTCGCGCTACAGCGAGTACTTTAAGCTGAGCGAATTTTTGGGCCACCACACGCAGTCCAAAATAGGAATGATCATGGGCGTTGGACATTTAAAGTTGATCTTTGACGAAACGAGCTACACCAACGTCCCAGGCGGAATGTTGGCTGCGCTTGGGCATCTCTTTAGCAAGAATCTGACTGCGTTGATTTTTCCTGCGCATACGCTTGATCTTCGCGCCCCGTCCGCAAAAAAATCGACCGCCGTCATCACGTCTCTCAATTTTCCTATCGATGAATCACTGCGTGATCTCTACCATTTTATGCGCGCCCGTCATTCACTTGTTGATATCGAGGGGGTCCTAACTGAAAGTCTCAATATCAACTCAGATGAAATTTTCTCGCTGATCAGCGGTGGCAAATCGGGTTGGGAAGAGGCCGTTCCTCTAGCCGTTGCGAAGCTGATCCTCAAACGCAAATTATTTCGCGGCGTGAAAGACAAAGCCGCCTAGCGGAGACTTTATGGCCAACGCCGCAGATGCTGGTTTTATCGAACGCAACAACGACGCAAGCACTCAGAGAGACGCACAGACGCCCGTTCAGGATATTGAGCACATTCTTATTTTTCAAAACCAAACAGCAGTTGTTTCACCATTTGGCGCATCTTTGCGCCGCTACTCTATAACCTCTCAGAAGTCTGAATGGGATGTGATCTGGGGTTATCATCTTGGCGCGAATAAAAAAGG
>JAYVND010000329.1:0-1683 GCA_043758635.1 Bdellovibrionales bacterium | reverse complement strand
CTGTGGGCCCACTGAACCGATTGCCAACTGCCCGTATGTGGTGGTCGCAAGTTTTGTTGCAGATTGCAATGGCGCTGCTAGCTGTCCACAAGCGCGGCGTATTCGTTTGAATTATCGAATTCACCAAAATGCGAGTGCCGGTCGAACGGATCGACTGCAGCATGCGGACGCAAGTGGTTCAGCGGAATTCTCAATTCCACTAAGTCCCGGTGCGAGCTCGAGGCCTTTTTACGTGCCGCTCGGAAAGAAATTTACGGCGATGACGGCGAGTTCGCTTTTTCAGCCTCCGCCAGTTGCTGGAAAAACGACGATTGCAATGGGCGGGCCCCCTGACCCGACAGCGAGCTTGACTCTTTACCCGGGAGCACTTGGAGCACATGTCATGGACAATTTCACGACTGAGGCACCTACTGTCGTCGAAAACGATCTAAGTAATTTTGGAACATTCTGGAATTACTGGGGACACACAACGGGCGGGTCACTGATCACGAATGCGATGTTCGTCGGCTACTGGCCGTTTTATCCGACTGCCAATGGCCCCCTATTGGTGCACGGAAACTACATTGCCCGTGATCACGTGATTGCCCACTCGACGGTCTTCACCGGCGGAATTGCGTACTACACATCAGATGAAACCCTGAAGAAAAACATTGAACCGATACCTAATGTCGTTGCAAAGGTCGATCAACTGATTGGTGTGAGTTTCAATTGGAAAGACTCAGGCACACCCGATCTAGGATTCACCGCTCAGAATGTCGAGACCGTGTTTCCCGAGTTGGTCGGCCAGGACGACCGAGGATTTAAAACTGTACAATACGGCAATTTGGTTTCGGTTGTCCTCGAGGCCTTCCGGTTGAATCATGAACAGGAGTGGAAGCAGATCGAAGAACAGAACAGGCAGCTCGTACAACTCGAAAATGAGATTCAATCGCTTGAGCACCTCGGTCGCCGAGAGAGTTCTTCCGCCCGGTCCACGAATAGAGCCTTGAAAGAGTCAGCGGACAAAGTGGCAAAAGACGCGGAGCTTCGATATGAAAAATAGGACAAGCATTCTAAATCAAACTGACTCTGGCGCGCCCAGTAACTTGCACAGTAACACGAGCGGTAATCTGAACGGTGACTTGAACGCCAAAAAACTACGCAAGTTGAAGTTTACGAATTCAAAAGGCTACACCCTCACAGAGGTGATTGTTGCCATGTCGATTTTCGCGCTCGCCGGTGTCGCGCTCACTATTATCATACGTCAGCAGGGAGCTGGCAGTGCGAGTGTCTCAACATTAGAGTCCAAACTAGAACTGGCAAGAATGTTCAATCGGACTATACGTAGCTTAGGCGCACTTCAAAATAGCGCCACCCAAACAGCTGTCCCCCCGTCAAATACGGGCGGCGATTTCGATCATTGCGTAAACGGCAGCGGGACAGCAACTGATTGCGTCTCAATTCAGGCGGGTGCTGTTAAAGATCATGATTTTTATTTATATAACTCGGGATTACCACAAACGTTGCTTCTGGCTGGCCCCCCCAGCGCATATATCTTGTACGATACAAAGGGTGTTCGATGTGCAGCCGTGTCCGCGACGTGCTTTCTTCGAGCAAGTGCGAGTTTTCAGGCGTATTGTCCTGGCGCAACTCTTACGTGTAAACAGGCACAGTTTATCCGCGTGAGCTTTCTGCTTGAGCCGG
>JAYVND010000328.1:0-1684 GCA_043758635.1 Bdellovibrionales bacterium | reverse complement strand
ATCGAGAGCTCGATCGGCGTGAAGTCTTTGCCTTCGATCTTTGTGTAAGGTCGATCGTCGCCGCCAAAAAAACTGTCAACGAGTGCGTAAGCCAATTTTGATTCGATCACTAAAAGAGCCGAACCGCGAAGCGCATTAAAGCGCAAAACGCTCATGCAGGTCGGCATTGGAAGCGTGTTGATAAATTCGCCGAACTTTAAAAAATCAGTGCTCGCGTGGTTGAGTGATGCAATCTTCCGAAGTGCACTTGAAAGCGAGACCCGAAACGAACGCATGAATTTTTCGTAAATGACGTCCAACTGAGGGAGTCGGCCGCGGATGATTCGATCCTGGCTCGTTAGATCGTAGACAACGACCACGCGCTCGTCGCCCGAGCGCTTGCCGCCGCCATCATCGCCCGTCACTTCGCCTTCTGAAACCGCGGCGAGGAGAGCATCTACTTCACTTTGCGAAAGAACCTGATTCATCCTTGAATCCCTCGGTCGTAATTGAGTTGTCGCGCTTAACTGTCTCGCCTAGTCGGCGTCCGGGCAGCGTCCGGGCAGCGTCCGGGCGGCGTCTAGTTGAAGATGAATTCGGTAAAGTGAACTCGTTTGATCTTTCCTTTGATCAGAAACGAATTCACCGTGTCGCGAATTTCATCACGCAAATACTCTTTGCCTTCGGTCGACGAGAGCTGTGCATACGTCTTGCTTGAAAGCAAAATGATCACAATGTCGCGAATCTGCGGTTTACGTTTGTCGATTTCGTCGGCAACTTTCTCGCCTTCGATCTCAAATTCCATGTTGAGTTTTAAAAGCTTGCTTCCGCGGTTACCGGAGAGGTTTACGAGGAAGGTTTCCATCGGAATCATTTTCCCAACGAAGTCTTCGTCTTCAGCCGCTTCTTTGTCCTCTTTTTGAGCGTCGGCTTCACCTTGGATGACTTTGTCCAAAGTAGGCTGTGCTTCTTCCTTCTTTTTTCCTGCGTGAATCATAAATCCAACGCCGCCCATGAATGCCATGTTCAACACGATCAGAATGTAGAGGATGATTGGCTTTCCACCGCCACCGCCTTTTGGTTCATGCCCCGCATCTTTGGGAGCTGCTGCTGCATCTGACACTCACTGCCTCCTCGAGATTTTCGAAGCTCGCTTCTACCCGCACTCAAGGCTTAAGGCCTGTCGACCGGGCTAACGAATCAAACTCAAATAGAGTTCACCGAAAATGGATTTGTGTTCACAAGTGATGTTAGAGCAAAATACTTGCCAACCAGACGTTCACCCTCGATTCAAAAGGCGATCCAGAAAAAAGATACGTAAGTGCTCGAAGCCACGTGGGTCACCAAGCGCGACCTCGGCGTCGATCTAGTTGGGCATATGTTTTACGGGAGTGTTGACGGTGCTTTGCCGACAGGGCTAGCCCGCCTTTTGACAGGACGTCGGGTGGTGCACCGACGTTGGTTCAGTAAACTCAATTAAGTTAGAAGCGTCGCAGAAAAAATATTAATAACTATTACAAAATCCTGCGATCGCCCGCGATCGACATCCCTGCGATCGCCCGCGATCGACATCTCGTGATCAACTCTTCGAATGTTTCGGAGCTGGGAGCTCCAGATTGAAATCACCCATGATTGAAACGAGCTCCGCATGAACCGCCTGAGTCGCGCACAAGATTGATTTGTCACGGCAATTGTAACTCTCACC
>JAYVND010000327.1:0-1685 GCA_043758635.1 Bdellovibrionales bacterium | reverse complement strand
GCAATTTTACGCCGCTCCAGAAAGCCCAGTGATCAAGGATCTTGGAACTAAACTCAGATCCATTATCAACCGATATAATCTGCGGCAGCCCGCGCTCGGCACGAACTTTTTCCAACGCATCAACCACTGCCTGAGATAGGAGGCCATAATCGACCTCGATCCTTAGGCCTTCTCGACTAAACTTATCAACTAAGGTTAGCATCCGGATTTTCCTTCCGTCAGCCAACTGGTCGTGCACAAAATCCATCGCCCAAACCTCATTTAAAGATTTCGGAGTCGACAGCGAGGTCGATTGGCTGCGATTTCTTTGATTCGCATCCTTTTGGCTCGGTCATCTCGAGGGTTAGCTTTGTAAAACCAAGCGGCGCGATTGATGTTAAAAAGCCTGCAGGCCAGGCGATCACTCACGACGTGGCTGGTGATCACGGCGCGAGCGATCTCGAAGCGCCTGGCAGGCTTTAAAGCTTTTTTGAGACGACGTCCTGTAAGATCTGTTTATCAAGCATCAGATCGGCAGCCAGACGCTTTAAACGACCGATCTCTTCTTCTTGCGCGCGCAGCTTTTTAAGCTCTCAAACGCCGAGCCTGACAAACTTCCTCTCCCAAGCGTAGAAAGTAGTCTCGGTCACTCCAAGTTCACGCACGATGTCTTTTATCACTTCGCCGCCTTCGGCTCGCTGAAGCGCTCTTACTATTTGTTCTCGGGAAAATCGGCTTCTTTTGATAGGTCCTCCATTTAGGAATTTTGAGGACCACTTGTCACGCCGCATCTTGGGTTCTGAGCGGTCTGCTTTTTAGAAAGCGGGCCAGGGGTCACTACACGTATCTTAACTGGTTTATTTTCACCATACAGCCCAGAGCGAAACTCATTAAAAGAGAATTTTTATATTGGTGACGAACATTAGTAATATCTCATCAAGGATGGGAAGCACAATGCCGATGGTTTATGAACATTGTGGTAAAGATATAATGAATGGTTTTAAGATGATTGCAAACTGGGGTGTTCAAAAAAAATTGCTTGGCTTCTCACTGCTTATTTCGTTGTTCTCGGTGGTCGTCGGGGTATTTAATTTTAACACCCTTCAGAGCGTCACTAAATTTTATCATAGTGTTGCGACGGTCAATTTGCCGACAATTCAGCACCTTAACCAAATGCGGGTTAGCTTCCGTCAAATTAGGATTGATCTGCGTACATTAGGGCTCCCGGGCCTAACAGATATTCAGAAACAAGAAGCGCGTACTAACGTAGCAATTGCAATTGCGAACTACGAAGAAGCGAAAGCAGCGTACATCAAGATTCCTTTTTCTATTGGAGAAGAAACTCTCTTTCTTGCTGTCGACGCTCAGTGGACGAAGTTCAAGAGTGAAGGCGCTCAAATACTCGAAAAATCGCATTCAAAGGGCCAGAACGAAGCAGCCGAGATGCAAAGCTTTTTTCTTACTGAATGCCCCAAATACGCCGCAAATTGGAAACTTGCCATGGATGAGCTCGTGAAATTCGAAAATAACTTTGCAAAACGAAGCGTCGAGTTGGCTGAGACAGCAGCTGCGCGCGGTTCCATCCTCTCAGCTGTATGCATTGGAATTGGATTCATATTTTCATTCGCTGTTGGGCTCTTTTTCGCTCGCACCCTTAAGCGATCACTAAATGCCGTCGCGGACGGCTTACAGGGGGGAGCAAATGA
>JAYVND010000326.1:0-1689 GCA_043758635.1 Bdellovibrionales bacterium | reverse complement strand
CTGTTACTTGACGAAGCTGCATAGATCAAACTACTAAACCGTCACCCATGAGCGAGTTCTCGCTTTTTGAATTCCCACCAAGATTGGGACGCGGCCGAGTCTCAAGAGTTGGCGTGTAGGTCGATTTGCTCAAGAATCTGATCCAATTTCTCAAAACGCTTGATGGCCTCAAAAAGTTCGGGCCCTTGAGGCGGGAATCTCTTCGATATGTTTTTAAGCATCTGTTTGGCGCGGCAGACCGCATAGTGGTCGTGACGGAAGTCGCGGCTCATCAGTCCAAATTCACGAAGCCAGGCCAGATTCCTTTTCCAATCGGCATTCGTGAGCGGTGTAACGGGAGCCTCGGTGCAGGCTTCGGGAATTGAAGCTTTGATCTCAGCAGCCAGATTTGGGTGGATCAACAATCCGCGACCAATCATCACGTGCCGGCAGCCGCTGACTTTGCGGCAGCGGTGATAATCTTCGACAGTCCACACGTCGCCATTGGCGATTACCGGAATCGAAATGGCTTCACGCATGCGTGCGATGTACTCCCAATGCGCTGGCGGACGATAGCCTTCGTCCCTCGTGCGCGCATGCACGGTGAGCCAGGTGGCACCGCCTTCTTGTGCTGCACGTGCGATGTCGAGGTGTTGCGCTTTGTCTGAAAAGCCGAGACGCACCTTTGCCGAAACCGGAAAATTTGCGGGGACGACGGCGCGTATGGCTGAGATCACGTCAAAGATTCGCTGCGGTTCTTTTAAAAGAGCTGCGCCACCATCATGACGGTTCACGGTTTTTGCTGGGCAGCCAAAATTGAGATCGATCCCGGGAGCGCCGAGCTCAATCGCGAGCGCCGCATTTTTTGCCATCCATTCGGGCTTGCCGCCCAAGAGCTGAACCAAAACTGGAATTCCTGCACGCGTTTCGCACGAGCCTTCAAGCAATTCAGGACAATCTTTAAAAATCGCGTGAGTGGGGAGAATTTGATCAGTGACGCGAATGAATTCGGTCACACACAGATCAATTCCGCCGATACGGGTGAGCAAATCCCGCATCACCCAATCCACCACTCCCTCCATTGGAGCAAGCAGAAGGCGATCGGTTTTCCAGAACTCTTTCCAAAACGGCATCCAGTCGAAATCGCGCGTGCGACGTTCAATCGCGGGATATGCGACGCCGTTGATGGAGCGTGGAAGTTGTTTTGGGTCGAAGAATGCCGAACTCATAGGTTAAACTTTCGCCTCCACGGTGAACCCGGCAAGGCGTGAGACTTCATTGAAGTCATGGAGAGAAACCGGTGTGATTGAGAGGCGCGAGCCTTTTTGCAAGATTAGCATTGTCTTGAGCTTCGGAAGTTCTTTGAGCTCACTCAGCGGCAATTTTTTTTTCGCGTGAGCGCGGTACTTAACTTCGGCGCAAAACCAAATGGGATGGTCAGAGCTGGCTTTCGGTTCATAGTAATCACTCTTGGGGTCCAGCGCTGTTGGGTCAGGAAGATTCGTGCGCGAGATTTCGGCTAGACCCACGATCGCGCTTGGCTCGGCGTTGGAATGGTAGAATAAAACGCGGTCACCTTTTTCCATGCTCGCCATCATGAAGTTTCGAGCTTGATAGTTACGCACGCCGGTCCAAAGTGTTTTGCCATCTCTCTTGAGCTGGTCGATGGAATAGGCATCAGGCTCAGATTTCATCAGCCAATAGCCCGTG
>JAYVND010000325.1:0-1694 GCA_043758635.1 Bdellovibrionales bacterium | reverse complement strand
CCGCGGGCTCAGACGACGAGGTCACGAGCGGAGCAAAGGCTGCAATCGCAGACAAAAGTCTCGAGAGCTTTTTCTTACGGATGACGGAAAGCTGAGGCTTGTTATGCCAACTCCAACGGAATCATCGACATCAGCCGAACCTTCGGTTCGCACCCTGCCTTCAACTCTAGGCTTTGTACTTATCTTATTTCGCCTTCGATTACGGCTTTTTTTAAACTCACTCACTGTGCACTCAACACGCTGGCAATCGGGTTTATCTAAAAAAATACGTCGAAGCAACTTTACCGGCGGTGAATTGACAAACGTTACATTGCAAGGCGGTAAATTATTTGGCGGCACATTGCCAGCAGGAACTCTGCGAGAATCTCGAGTCGTTGCTTCGAACAAAGAGGTGATGCAAGCGGCGCCTAACTCGAATGAGCTCTGGCTCGCGTCTCTCCGTCGTAAGAAAAAATCTTCCAACTGGATGATTCAGGTGACGCGTCTCGGGATGCCCCTGGTGATGGTTTTAGGGCTCGTGCTCACCTTGTTTTTTGCGCACTTCCGAGTTCAAGAACGAATGGATGCGCGTTTTATTCGTCAACAAAATGAATCAGATTTTGATCAGGCATTGCGCGAGCGGCAGGACCGATCGGCCCCAAAAGAATCCGGAAACTTGAGCGCGAAAGCGCCGGAGATGGCAGCGACTTCCGGTCAAGACGCCCTTGAGTCAGCGACGGACCCAAAAAAGGATTCAAATACCGAGATCGTCATACCGCTCCCTCCCGCGCCCGGGTTTCAAGTGCCTCGATTTTACTTAGAGGCAATGGCCACGTTTCTTTTTCTAATGGCGTTCTCTGGGCTAAGTCTCACGCTAGGACTTTCGGATTTGGCAAAGCCCGATTGGGATTTGGAGTGGTTGAGCAGCCTACCGATTCACCGCTCCGTCTTGTTAGCCTCAAGAGTGATTGAGCGAACATTTATAAACCCATTTATTCAGCTGGCATTGATTCCTCCCTTGTCACTGTTGATATGGAAATCTGGAACGCCAGTCCTCTATGCTCTCCTGATCGCGTGGGTGGCTACTATCCCTTTGATTCTTCTACTTGCATGCCTCCAAACGATTTGTGATACGGGTCTGCGCATGCATCGTGGACCTTCATTCTTAAAGAACCTGCAGGCTTTATTTAATCTTGCGGGAATCATTCCGATTTATCTTTTGCTCTTTAATAGATTCGGTTTACCCAAAAGTTTTATTTGGCTGCGGGCTCACTTTGGTGACTCACTCTTGAATAGTCCGCTTGGTCTATTGGTCGAGAGTGTGCTGACCACTGGTCACCGCATGGGCGTCGTGCGATCTTACCTGCTAGATTGCCTACTTTTGACTGCTCCCACATTTGCATATTTGATCTGGCAGAGTCGTGATGGTTTGGAAATCAATAGCGGCCGCAGTCGCGGTCGCACCTTGCTCAAACCTAAGACAAATTTAGTTGCGGCTCTCAGCCCGACACGCTCTCACTGGAATGATCGGATTTCGCCGCTGCTACTCCGCGAGTGGCGGATGTTAACGAGAGATACAACCTATCTCACGCAGACGCTTCTCGTTCCAATTTTGATTATCGCCATTCAGGTTTCCAATATGATTGGTTCCAGCGGAACTGCCGCTCCCGATTCTGCTCAGCTTTGCGCAGTCGCTTTTGGTTTGGCGAGCTACT
>JAYVND010000324.1:0-1696 GCA_043758635.1 Bdellovibrionales bacterium | reverse complement strand
AACCGTTCCCATAAGCTTGTTGGTTAGCAACACAGCCCTGCGCAGTTGAAATTTGTCCAACTGAGCAACTCACCGGCTGATTGTTTCCACAAGCTGTGATTAAGAATAAGCTAAGAACAAAAAAAGGAAGTGTACGAATTAAAGTTTTCATCTTGCCGCGGATTATACAACACTCGACTAAATTAGTCAATATAATTTATGTACTATTTCTGTTTTAAAAATTTAATTCGAATAGCGAATTTCCTCAAATTAGAAGATACCGAGCTGTGAGAATCAATCAGATGCGTTGATTTTTTGTCGGTGTGATTGCCGTGAGGTGCTGATCGAGTTCCTCACGGGGAAATACCTTATACTTGTAATTATCTAACGAAAACAAGTGAAAGGAAATTCCCCCATGAGTCACTCTAGTCAACGAGAATACCTCAGTGCAATTTATTTGCGCTACAAGAATGCATCTAAAAAAGAAAAATCAATTATTCTCACTGAATTTTGCAGTGTGTGTAAGTTATCCAGAAAGTACGCAATTAGGCTTCTTAAAGCGGGAATAATGCCGAGGATTAATCGGCCAGGCCCGAGAGTAATCTATGATCCGAAGATCTTACTTAAGCCCGTCGAGTGGCTGTGGGGGCAAATGGGAGAAATTAACTCGAAAAAAATGCAGGCGGCGTTGCCCGAGTGGTTGGAGTTCGTTCATAGTAGTGAGGGGTCAATCTTTTTTACTTTGGAAGCAGTCATGCTGCTTGAGCAAATATCTGCATCGAGTCTTGAGCGGTTACTAAAATTTATTCGGGGCAAAAGAAACAAAGGAATGAGCTCCACGCGGCCTGCTAAGAAGTTTCTCGCTTCAGTACCAATCCAAGCTAAGGACTGGAACGTCACTGCGCCTGGAACTGTGCAGGCAGATACGGTCGCGCACTGTGGAACTACTCTGCTTGGAGCCTATGCCCACTCTCTCACGGTCACTGATATCTTCTCGGCATGGACAGAGAATCGGGCTATTTGGACAAAAAGCCAGGACGCGCTGATCAATCAAATGATTAATATCGAGGAAACCTTTCAATTTTTAATTACCACCTTTAAATCGGACAACGGCACTGAATTCATGAATCATCGTCTTATGGCCTATTTTAAAGAGCGGGGGCGACCGGTCCAAGTGGTCAGATCAAGACCCTACAAGAAAGATGACAACTGCTATGTTGAGCAGAAAAACTTCACGCACGTAAGAGAGCTATTTCTTTATGACCGAATTGATAGCAAGGAATTAGTCGAGTGGATGAACGAGATCTACAAAGAGATCTGGAACCCACTTCAAAACTACTTCATGCCGTCGACTAAACTCCTGAGAAAAGTTCGAATAGGTTCAAGAATAGTAAAACAATTTGAACCCGCTAAAACTCCTTATCAAAGATTAATGGAAAGTGATTCGGTCACATTCGCGCAAAAAGAAAAGCTCAAACAAACAAAAAGTTCGCTCAATCCATTTAATTTAAATAAAGCTTTGAACGAAGAACTCCGATCCTTCTTTCAAGCTGTAAGATATAACCGCTATCCCACCGCGTCTTAGTGCTCTCTACCTATGAGGAAATACGTGTTTGATCGTAAAAGATCAATGATATCAGTTGCAAAGAAGCGCAAGCCTGAGTTTAGGAGATTAAAATCGAAACTATCGAGCTTTTGGCACTCGCGGTTCGCAGGC
>JAYVND010000323.1:0-1697 GCA_043758635.1 Bdellovibrionales bacterium | reverse complement strand
ACTGCATTCGTTGCGACTGAGGTCCACGCATCGCCTGATTTCAGCAGCATTCGCAGACGTATTGTTTCTGCAGTAGATTTCTGGAATTTGAGTCGAGGCCCGGATCCGCACCTCTTCAAACAGAACCGCCGTTGGAGCCGACAGCGCAAATCCATAAACCGAAGAGAGCAATGCACAGGACAATACACCGAGCCGTACGCCAGATAGAATGATTCGACTAGAAGAGTGTGAATTTGAATGCTTGAAAGATCTTTCGAGCTGCAACTTGCCTCCTGAATTTGGATTTTTTCAAACTGGTAAAAGTAGCTTATCGAGAGACCTTGGACGTGACGACTTTTTTAAAGGAAATTGCATATTCAACCCGACCCTGTTCATTCGTCAGCTTTTTTAACTCCTCGAGAAGATCTCTCGAAAAGCGCGCACGGCGACCCGCCGAAAGTAAACCCACATCATAAATGAGCATTAATTCTTCGGCAAGCTCGTCGGGCGTGCGCAAGAACGGAACAGTGAGTTCAGCCATTTCGAACTTCGCGCAACTCGGCTCTAACCCAAATAGCTTTTTGAGTCCTGCATTGTTAAAAATATTCGGATCACAAGCTGAACGCAGGGAGCCACATTGCTCCTCGGCGATTGCAGTGCTCAACAATGTTCGGAACGCTCGACCGGCTACCGAAGGTTCCACTGAACTAGGAAGGATCGCCGCAAATTTTCCGCCTGGTTTCAAAATCCGAAAAACTTCAGCAATCACTGTTGGGACATCTTCCATCAGAAAGAGAGACATGTGGCTCAAAACTACATCTACAGAAGAATTAATTTCTGCAATCCTTTGGGCACGGCCCAGAGAAAAATGAATTCTCTCGGAGTCTTGACGAGCCTTCGCCAACTCAATTTCAGCTTTGCTCATGTCGACACCGCGAAGACAAATTGAATCCGACACGTCTTTAGAGAGTAGCTCTAGAAGCCGGCCGTCCCCGCAGCCTAAGTCAAGAACCACCGCTCTCTCGCCGAGATCTTGTCGCGCCTCGGACACCAGTATCGAATAGGAATCTCTGGCACCGCCTGCAATTCCTGAACTAAAAAATGAAAACTGTTTACCAGAATTTGCATTGTGAAAATTATGAACAAAAGATTCAATTCCATTTTCAATATTCATCTTTATCCTATCGCCGAACGCTATTTCCCGGTAACCTATCCGGGAATTTCCGCTCATGAAATAGCGCTTGGGCACTTGACCGATCCACCGCCAATTTAAGCAGCGAAGCAACTGCTTCGCAGAGCACTCACCGCCACGCGAACTAACTCTTCGCCATACTCGTAGCCTCGAAAACGCAACGATTCAATCGCTGATCTTGCATCACTGAAAAACTCTAGATGCTTGTGCACAGTTGCCGGGCCCTGCAACGGCTCTACCGACTTCTGCAAAATCACAAAGTTCAAATCCACTCCTTTGAGCGCTACCGCTAGTTCGGTTTCGTTATCCAATGTCGAAATGCTGATCTGTGACAGTTGCATCTTTGACCTCCATTTTACTTACACCTAACTTACACATTTACTTGTATGCCAGTCAACTGAAGATACTCAGAATTTATCTGTGCAACGGTCACCCGGCTACGAGGGCCGATAAATGGGTATGGGCACTGGTCCCGATTCCGACAGAGCCGAGTTATGCCGATGGGCTAATTTTGCCGCTGATGTCC
>JAYVND010000322.1:0-1698 GCA_043758635.1 Bdellovibrionales bacterium | reverse complement strand
GGAATCATACTATCTCTTACACTGGCCACGAGCCTGGCTAAAAAGGGGTTACTCAATGGATCATTCAATAGATCAACCGATGGATCAATCAATCGATCAATTCCAGGATCAATTCCAGGATCAATTCGAGGATCAATCAGATCCGTCCAATCAACGCAGTCAACTCAATCAATGCAGTCAGTTCAGCACTCAACCAGTCGTTGCCCATCTCATTCAGGACTATCTTCGCCAAACGACAAATTGGATCTACGGACAGATCGTGGCGAACCATGAGTTTGAACATTTGATCTTAGCTAAACGAGTGTTGAACCTCGATCAGTTTAAAGTCAAAAAGATTGTAGCTTTAAAGCCACTCCCTCAGGTGACTCGAGTTTGGAACGAAATCTGTTATCGCACTCTGGGATATCAGCCGGCGTTCCTGCAAGCCTGCCGGCGCGAAAATGTTGCCCTGATTCACGCACATTTCGGCCATATCGGCTTCAAAGCGCTTGGCCTCAAAAAGAAACTTGGAATTCCGCTTGTGACAACCTTTTATGGCTACGATGTGTCAGCGCTGGGCCGAATTTCAAGTTACCGTCGTCGCTTTGAGAAGCTTTTTCAAGAAGGCGACCTGTTTTTTGCAGAGGGCCCCTGCCTCGGCATGGCACTCGAGGCGCTCGGTTGTCCACGTGAAAAAATTCGCGTCTTTCATCTTGGCGTGCACGTCGATCAATATCAGTTCCGGGTTCGGCCCGATCGTAAACAAATTCGAGTGTTATTCGCCGCGACGATCACCGAAAAAAAAGGTTGGAAATTTGCAGTTGAGGCGTTCGCGCGTGCCACCGAGCACAACCCGCACATAACTCTACGCTTAATTGGCGAGGGCGAGGATGATCCGGCACTCACCGAGCTCATTGCTAGTTTGAAAATTGAATCCCGGATTGAGCGCAGTGGCTATATTAAACACGAGGAGTTGATCTCTGAGATGCTAAATTCAGATGTTTTTTTACAGCCTAGTCAAACCGCTAAGAATGGTAATACAGAAGGCGGAGCTCCCGTCACGCTCATCGACGCCCAAGCCACAGGCCTTGCCATCTGCGCAACTCTTCACGCGGATATCCCAGAGGTTTCTCCAGACGGCGTTTCTGCCTTGCTTTCGCCCGAAGGTGATATTGAACGCTTGAGCGAAAATCTGATTCGACTTTGTGATGATCACACCTTACGAGCGCGGCTTGGAGCCGCCGGCCGCAAGCGCGTCGAACAGGACTACAACTGGAAGATTCAAGGCGCTAAGGAAGCGAAGCTTTATCAGAGCTTGCTTAAGTAATGGGTAAATTGAGGTGAGCGCTGCAGGGATATTCTTGTAAGCAGGGGTGGACAGGGCTCGCCGTCATTATTGAGAAAGAACGCTCGAGACCTTCACTCAGTGGACTCAATCGCAGCCCACCTAATATGGAATTGCGGCGACTGCAGGAGTCGTTAGCATTCTCGAGTCGAGGATGAATAACCACCCTCCCGAACTTGCAACGTAGACTCGATGATTTGCAGGATCGACTCGAATCCCATAAAGCTCGCCGTTTGCCAGCGTGTTTGTGAGGTAATGACTCTTGATCAAAAACGGGGCCGCGTCCCGCGGCTGGTGGGAATTTGAATTGTAAGAAAACGGGAACTCCTCAAAATGGGTGTTATCTAACGACAACCATCTGTTTACACAGGAGA
>JAYVND010000321.1:0-1701 GCA_043758635.1 Bdellovibrionales bacterium | reverse complement strand
CTTCGCAAAAAGGGTTTGAAGTGCTAATTGCGGCACTCCCCAAATTAGTCGAAGCTGGTTTACCCTTTCATTGTGTGATTGCAGGCGACGGGAAACTGCGAGGAGCACTCGAGGCTCAGGTGCACGCGACCGGCTTAAAATCGCACGTGACGTTTTTGGGTTTTATTCAAGATGTCGACTCGCTTCTCTTAGGGCTCGATATCCTCTGCGTCTCTTCTAATAATGAAGGGCTCGGAACGATTATTCTCGACGGCATTCTTGCAGGGTGCGCGGTCGTTGCAACGGCCGTGGGTGGAATTCCCGAGATCGTGCACCATGGTCGAACAGGTTTGATCAGCCCAAAAGGCGATGTACCCGCGCTCACGCGAAACCTGGCAGCTGCAATCGGCAGTCCAGGCTTGCGCGAAAGTTTGGTACGAGGCGGTCTAGCGCATGTCGACGCAGAGTTCTCCTTGAATGCCATGGTTCAAGGCAATCGCCGAATCTACTCGCAACTTTTGGAAGTTCCATGCCCATAAGTATTTCGGCCGTTATCATCACGAAAAACGAAGAGCAGAATATTGAACGTTGTCTCAAAGCGATCGAAGGATGGGTGGAAGAGATCATCATCGTCGACTCGCACTCAAGCGATCGCACGCGCGAAATCTGCGAGCGATTTGAGCTTTTGCGATTTGTGCCCAAGGACTGGGAAGGTTACTCTAAGACCAAGAATTTTGCGAATGCGCAAGCGACGAAAGATTACGTACTTTCGCTCGACGCCGATGAGGAAGTTTCGGCGGAGCTTCGCGGGCAGATTCTAGCGTTGAAAGGTTCGCTCTCGCCGCAATCCAAGTTTGCCTATGAGGTGGATCGCCTGACGAACTACTGCGGTCAGTGGATTTGGCATTCAGGTTGGAGGCCCGACTTCCAGCTCCGCTTGTTTCCTCGAGGAATGGCCGACTGGGATGGCGCTGAAGTGCACGAAACTCTCAATTTGAAGCCGGGCGTCGAGCGCCGAAAAATTGAGAAGGCCTTTTTGTTTCACTACTCTTTCTATTCGATCGCGGATCATATTGAGCGCGTGAATCGCTACTCAAGCCTCGGGGCGGAAAAAATTGTGCGGCGAAAAAGGAATGCGCTGATATTCAAAGCCATCTTTAACAGTTTCTTTCGGTTCAATAAGTCGTATTTTTTGAAGCTGGGTATTCTGGATGGGTTTTACGGATTCGTGATCGCGGTTGTTTCGGCTTACGCGGTATTTTTAAAATACGCCAAGGCACATCAAATTTTGAAAATGAAAAAGACTCCAGGCATTTGAGCGGAGCTCGCTGCGAAAAGTCTTTTAAAGATCAGTATGAGGGAGCCAAGCGCTCAACTGCGCCAGACCTATCGAGGTCCGGCTCAACTCCAAAGGTTATATCGATCACTTAGCTGCGGGTGCATCCACTGCCGTGTAGGCCTTCGCGAGATTGCGAAGTGCTTCACGGTCTGCGGCGTTCGCCGCCGCCTTTAGCTCGAGCTGTATTGCCTTAAGGCTTGCGTCGAGTGCTGCCGCGCCCGCGTCTGTATCACTGAAAGTTCGAAGAGCCTTGACCGCGAGCGCGCGTTCGTCAGTTCCACGCATCTTCCCTGACTTCAGCGGAGTCATAAGGGCCGTCTGCAACAGCGAGACTGACGTCTGTTCGAAATCCGCGTGATCCGCTGCCGAGTATGCAAACGGAG
>JAYVND010000320.1:0-1704 GCA_043758635.1 Bdellovibrionales bacterium | reverse complement strand
CCCACTTCAAATCCGTTGAGGTCGTGCATGAATTCGGCAAGAACTCCCATAGAATAGCCGAAGTTAAACTTAGGAGTCAGATCCGTTCCCGTTGCCATGACGTTAGAAGGCGAAAGGCCGAGAAATATCATCTTTCGCATCGGCATACCTTTGATCGGCGTCCATGCTCGCCAACCACTGACCTCTCCGTCCACGCTCGATTCCTGTACCGCTCCTTCGTCACGACGTGGAGCCCCGACTTTGTCCGCATCTGCGTCCACACTTGCAATCGCTCTTACATGCGAGCGACGATTGCGATCCGCACTCATCTGAATATCGCGTACGAGCGTCGCCCCTTTAGGTGCCACCCCATCGACGATGCGCGCAATGCAAGCATCAGAGTCAAAGCGGCTCACGCGGACCAAACCAACTTGTTGTCCGTGCACATCGACAACATGCATGAAATCGCCCAAGTGGATCTGTCGGTTCGCGTAAATGATTTCGATTGTTGTCTGGAAGTCGTCACCGACTTCATAGGCTTTTTCCACCGCAGCAGCATTGATTGCGATACAAATCACTGATGCGACGAGCACGAGATGGCTTGCGCGGTTGATCCAATTCAGACTGAGCATCACGCCACCCGCATCCTGCAAGTTGGTTGAAATGACGTGAGATCTCAAATCCCTCTTGGATTCTCGTAGTCGCAAGGCATTTTACTTCGCAACATGACTCACTCAAATTTGATTATACCGTGAATGCTCAATCATTCCAGTTGAACTCGATGTTTGGCGAGACTGGTTTTAAGGCGAGACTGGTAACACTGACGTTGCATTAGCCACCGAACCGGAAGACCGAGCGAGCCCCGTCTGCAGCAAACTAAATTTACGACCGTAAAAGAGGTTCAGAGCTTGAACATCACGGGCGAGATCAGCCGCTCGAATAGAAGTCCAGGCTTTGACATACGCCAGTGGCTGATTGAGAGTGCGCGCGTGAATTTGGCCCAATGTGTAAGCCTCAAACTGAAGCAATTCTGAAACTTCGGAAGCTTCCCCAAGCATGATTTCACGACCATTGTCAGCTACGTGAGCTGAATCTGCGGTAGCGACATTGAAATTTTTCGATGTTCCAATCTGCTTTAAGTCAATCGGCATAGGCATTGGCATTGGAATCAAATTCGGGTCCGGATTCGACAGAGTCGGCTCCAACTGGACTCGCAAATCGCCACTAAAATTCGGCATCATCACATATTTCACACCAGAAATTTGCACGCCGCCTTCGTAAATTGAAAGTCCGCCGCGTTCAATCGTGAATGCAGTGGTTAGGCGGTCTGAAAGCGAAGTGGCTTCACCGCTTGAAAATGCCCGGCTCGCTTCCGGAGTTTCTTCGATTAATTCCACAACCAATATTTGTCCGCGACTCTCAAGAAGGAGGGAGAATTTATTTCGACCCTCACCAAGCGAAGATTCCCAACGTGTTTTTAAAACATCGAGGATTGTGACTTTGCGTGGGAAGAACTGATCAAGATTTGTTTGGATGATCTTCCGCTCGCGCTCAGCCACTTCTAACGCATTCGGTTCGCGCAGAAGATGCCCGTTGTAGACTCTTGATTCGTCTGGAATCATTCCCTTCGATCGGCTGCGAATCATGAGATCTTCAGCCAAATGCGGAATTGCAAACTCGTCTCCCTGAATCCCGCGGAGATAGCTCTTGATCATCAAATCGACT
>JAYVND010000319.1:0-1706 GCA_043758635.1 Bdellovibrionales bacterium | reverse complement strand
AATGTCGCCCACGAATATGGGATCGCATAAAGAACTTTTGATTTAACACTGTCCATCGCTTTGAGTTCGTTCATACGGAAAGCACGGTTGATCCACTGTGAAGGTGTGCTCACGCCTGCAGCGCTGAGACCCATCACCAACGCCCAAGTCCCGTACGGCATGTGCACTTGCCAAGCATAATAGCTCCACAGATAACTTGTCGTCATTGCCGGCAATAAGCTCTTGAGAAGTCGTGCATGGCTCGACCATAGGTCTGAGTAGAGAGGGACATTTCGGGCGAAGGCATCATGCCAACCAGTTTTTAGTGCCGTGTCGTCGCCGAATGATTCTGCAATGCGAAGTGCGCGCGTCAACACCCGACTGCTTCGGACAAATCGAGTTTGACGAATCTTTTGCAACCGGCCAGGCTGCTGAGGAGCGAGGCCCGGGATGGCTTCGCCTTCGATTGCAAGACCTTTGTAGGCCTGCAAATAGTGGTTGGCGAAAATCGCGCTCTCGAGCGCCAACTTTTCTGCAGGTGAAAGCGCCTTGAGGTAATTTCCCAGGCCCTGATCGTTTTTAATTTGATTCAGAGAGCTTTCACTCGCGCTTGATTCGGCTTGATCCAGCAGCTCGACGTAGGCTTTCTCTCCACGAGCAATGGCAGCTTCACGGGATTCAATATGAAGCCCGACTTCTTTCGCAAGCGAATCGCGGTAAAAGCCACGCCAAAGTTTATCGGCCTGTTCTGTCGAATTTGCTTCTGGATGAGATTGAATGTAAATCGCAAGTTTCTCGTCGGCACTTTGTCTGGCGCGTTTTTCTTGTCGGCGGCCGAGCCAATCAGCTTTTGCTGGTTTATAATTCGAGTCGGCGATGGACTTTGCGCGTTCGCGGCTCAGGCGAGTGATTTCAATCTGCAACCGCAATGTTCTCTCAAATTTGTAATTCGACTCAATGGCTTGGGCGAGTTTGTCACCACTTAACCCCTGAAGGTCTTGATGGTCTTTTAGAATTTGATCGATCACGTTTTTCTCAGCTGTTTGCGAAAATTCTTTTACCTCTTTATCAGGGGCATGCAAAATCGCGGAGCCTTCGCGGCTCAAGTATGTGTAGAGAGCTTGTCTAAAGAGGAGCGATGCAGCTTGGGCTGCCATCGGTGAGTAAGCTTGTGACCATGTGTTAGGAACGTAGCGAACCATCCAATCCACTGGACCTTCGTAACTCAGCACCGTGAGTTCTTGACGAGTCTGCCGAGCGCGCGCGAGGCCTTCTTTGCCTTGAGGAAGCGCTTCAAGAAGGCTCATGTTTTTAAGGGTTTCGGTCAACAGCTTCACGGTATCGCTCGCATCTTGAGAAGGCGATTGTGCGGCGTAGTTGGTGGCTTGCACGAGCGCTTTTTTGACGGCGTTCGATGCAAGAGCAAAGCGGGTCTCTAAGATAAAACTCTCTTTGGATGCCGCTTCATCGCTTGATTTAAAACCAAGTGCACTCGTTCCAGCTTTGACGAGCGTTGTCGCATCAAACAAGAAGTCATCCGCGCTCGGGAGGCCACGCGATTTGAGAACCGTGTCAACTTTGACTTCGATCCGACGGTTCTTGGCTGTCTGATTCTCAGGAATTGCCGGGTCGATTCCCGCTGCATGCATTTCGGTTTCTACTTCTTTGGTGATTCCGTCAATGATCTGCGCGCGCGACTCCATTGAGTAGGCCGAGGCACCGCTCTG
>JAYVND010000318.1:0-1707 GCA_043758635.1 Bdellovibrionales bacterium | reverse complement strand
CGGCATTTGTCGGCTCTTAACGATTGCATCGTGCGTCTCCACACGCCATACTCTCGCGGTGAAAGAACTCCTGTTACTGCTCGAAAGCATTGTCCTCGGTTTTATAATGGCGGCTCCAGTCGGCCCGGTGGGCGTCCTCTGTATTCGTCGCTGTCTTCGCGCGGGCTGGCTCTCCGGCTTTATCACCGGTCTCGGCGTCGCGATTTGCGATTCCTTTTTTGCTTTTGTCGCAAGCTTCGCCCTGAGCACCGTTCAAGATAAACTTGAACAGTATGACCATCCCATTAAACTCATTGGCGGCATTGTTCTCATCGGGGTGGGGATTAAAATCTTTACGTCAGCCCCGCCATCGGAGCGCGAGGATAAACACGAAAATCAGTGGAAAAATTTCTCTTCGGCATTGATCTTGGCGCTGTCAAACCCGCTTGCCGTTCTTTCGTTTGCAGCGGTTGCGATTGGCGTAGGAATCCTGAGTCAAGTCACCACGATCGCGACGGTCGGTGTCTTTGTGAGTGGCGTCTTTGTCGGCTCGGCACTTTGGTGGTACGCCTTGAGTGCGGTGACCGTAAAATTTGGAAAACACATCACGCCTCGACGCTTCCAGATGATCAATCGCATCTGCGGTGGTGTAATTTTAGTATTCGGTCTCTGGAGCTTGATCGGCTTTTTCCGCTAAGACTCGCTTTTATCCCGGACATGCGCTAGGTTCCGCCAACTCGTTTGTTATTTTACACGTTCACAATAGGCTGCCCCTGCGCTCGAAACTTTGAGTCGAGCGGTTGGCTTTCGCAAGAACTGGATTCCGCATGGTGCTCATTGGCCGCTACAATTCTCTCGAAATCGTAAAAAAAGCCGCCTTCGGTCTTTACCTCGATGGAGGCGAAGACGGAAATATTCTCCTCCCAAATCAGTACGTTCCTGAGGGCTGGCGAATGGGCGAAAAGCTCGACGTCTTTGTTCATTACGATTCTGAAGATCGCATCATTGCCTCCACTCTTAAGCCGTTTGCCGAAGTGCATAAGTTCGCAGCTCTCAAAGTTTTGGCAGTCGAAGAGGTCGGTGCATTTTTAGACTGGGGCTTGCCGAAAGATCTTTTTCTTCCTTATGCAGAACAAACGCGCGAGCTCCGCCGCGGACAAACTGTTGTCGTTTACCTATATCTCGACAAGAGTGATCGTATCTCGGCCACCATGCGAATTGATCGCCATTATGAAAAAGACACCAAGGTCCTTTCTGCGGGCCAAGAGGTCTCAATCCTCATTGCCGGCATGACCGACATGGGATTTAAAGCGATCGTCGAAGGTGTGTACGGCGGCATGATCTTTAAAAACGAAGTTTTTCAAGATATCAGCTACGCGCAAGAACTCAAAGGCTTTATCAAACAAATTAGGCCCGACGGAAAGCTCGATCTGTCTTTTCAAGACATCAGTCGCGTTGGACATCAGTCGGCCGACGAGATCGCGCCGAAGATTTTGAGTTTGCTTGAAAAAGCAGACGGCTTTTTGTCGATCAACGACAAGACGCCTGCCGAAGAAATCTACAAGCTCTTTGGCGTCAGCAAAAAGAAATACAAAATCGCGCTCGGTGGCCTCTACAAACTCCGTCTGATTCGCGTCGAACCCAACGGGATCTATCTGGTCGAAAGCTGAGGTAGGAATTGCCAGTGCCGGTGCCAGTCGGGTTGGCGGTGGAATTGGCATTCGCATT
>JAYVND010000317.1:0-1709 GCA_043758635.1 Bdellovibrionales bacterium | reverse complement strand
AAAGGTCGAGATACGCGCCGACGAGGAGACGCAGTCTCTCGGGAGCTACGCCTACATTGCAGCGGCCGGCGGTGAATTTCAATCGCGGGGTAAGACACTCTCTCTTGTCTCAACCTTCGGCATCATGACGGCCATGGGGCTTGCAATGTTTTTCACTCGGCGTCCGACGGCCGTTACCGATGATCACGAAACGAACTCCCACGCTCTGACAACACCCGGTCTTTCGATTCAAGATCCGGGTATTAACCCTAAACTTTTAACCGAGAAAGATCTCACGAATTTAATTCCGCATCCCAAAGTAGTCACTTCTCTCTTTGGTAAAATTCGCGTGGTTAGTTTGAGTTCCATCAATGAATTACCGGTGGGCTCAGAAATGAATGCCGTTCTTGCCAGTGGTGCAACCGACGGGATCGTGAAGGCCGTTCTCACGAATCGTCTGATTGTTGATGGCGAGCCAGTGCTGCCCGAACGCACAGTTCTTTTCGGGCACGCCAAATCAGGTGAGACGAGGCTGTTTATTGAATTCTCAAAAGTTATTTTGCCAAGTGGTGAAAGCTACGCGATTCGTGCGCAGGCATTTGATCTTACAGATCAAATCTTGGGTTTGAAAGGGGCGATTGTTGGAACGCGCACGAAGAAAATGGCAGGTGCCATCGCGTTTGGTCTTGTGGGCGGTATGACAGCTGGTCTGCAGGATACGAGTGGTTCGTTTTTCGCTGGGCGAAAACCGACTCTCCGTGACGGTGCACTTGCAGGCGCATCGAAAGCCTCACTTGATCAGAGCCAGGCATTTATGGATGAGATGAAAAAATCGCCGAACATTATTGAAGTCAAAGCTGGGACAAACATCCTCGTCATGACCGATGAGCCGAAAAAGAAAACCACTTATTCCGAGGAGTGAGAATGGAAAAAGCCAAGCCGTTGAATTACTGGGAGAAAACAATCTACAATGGCTTCATCTTCACCAGAACCGCGGCTGTCGAGCTATGGAGCGGGGTCCTTCACAACCGCATTGATCTCTCAAAGTATGTGTATCCGGGTATTGCTGTCAGCGGAGCTTTTTTACTTCATGCCGATAACGCCTTAGCGTGGGTGTTAAATTCCAAAAAAGTAGTGCTCAGCTACGGAATGCGGGAGCTCGTTGTCTACGCAGGTCTCTCGAGTGGTTGGGTGATCTGGGCGCTACGCCGCGCGCGTGATAGAACGAGACTTCTGAACAAATTAAAAGGCGCGTTTCTCTACTGCAATTTGGAGGTACGCGGACTTCTGCCAGCATTTATCGAAGACACTGCGCTTGATGACCACGTACGAAATCTAAAACTCTTTACACGCGGCCTTCCGGTAAAAGCTTTCACCGACAAACGCGAAGAGCTTGAGGCCTATTTGAACATTTCGATTGTGAAAATCCGGGACGAGAACGGCGACAAGGGCCGAGTCAATATTCTCTACGCCATGCAGCCGCTCACGACCCGAGTGGATATTGACGATATGGAATCGTTCAAAGACGGAGAAATTCCGATCGGGATTTCCTTTGAGGGACCGCTCACCGTGAATCTTCGAGATGTTGCGCATCTGCTCCTCGCAGGTCAAACCGGAAGTGGAAAATCCAATTTCCAGAAGGTCGTGACCACAGTCCTTGTCTACAACAACCCGTCATCAGATGTTTTCTTTCTCGATTTTAAAGGAGGCATGGAGTTGGCAGATCTCAC
>JAYVND010000316.1:0-5591 GCA_043758635.1 Bdellovibrionales bacterium | reverse complement strand
TTGCAGTTCGTGGACGGAAGCTCGCAGATTAATGATAATTGGGATGGAATCTCGTGACAGCAAGCACTCGGGTGAAATTGAAGACAGTAGCGAAGCCGAATCATGCGACTTCGGTAAAACCGGTCGTGCAAAAACAACGCCGCGGGCGAAGTCTCGGTCAATGCAGAGGTTGTTAGAGAAGCCGTCTTCTAAGGCGAAGCTCATCTCGACGCGAAGTTCTGCATCAAAATCGACGCCAAAAACGGTGTCATTATCGGCATCAAAGGCCGGGTCGAATGCGGCGTCGAAATCAGTTTTAAAGTCAGCAATCAAAACGGCTGGAAAGTCGCCGGTGAAGACACTGCCGGTGAAGACACTTGTGGCGTCACAAATGAAATCACAAGATAAGTCGCGGGAGAATCCACAGGTCAAATTGCATTCAAAAAAATCTGCGAAAGCAAATCTCGCGTGCGCAGCAGCAAAAGGGCGGGCGGTCGACAAAAACTCTCAACTCGCAGTCTCACGCTCGAGCTTGAAAATCGCGGTAGGGAGCAAATCAAATCTTGCTTCGCCGGCTCAAGTTCCCGGTTCCGCTGCAGTTGCTGCAGCTGCTAATGACTTGGCAAAACCAGTCGGGAAAAAAGCAGGCGCAAATTCTCGCTCGTGTTCAAACGCTGTCGAGACGGAAACCCAGCTCGAAATGCCTTTTGTGAATGACCCTTCTTTCGCAGTCATGCCTCCAAGCCAGCTTGATTTGCTCATGCGTGCGACGGCTGCATTGAAGAGCGCAGTGGGCGCAGTGAGTGATGCGATCACGGATGCCGTTGTGCGCGAACAAACGAGCATGAACCTTTCGGACGTTCGAGAAATCTGCGCGCGGATCACGCCACAGGCGTCACAAATGCCGGAGATTTCACCGATCCCACAGACGTTAGCCCAGTCAGAGACATTATTAGAGAAGCCGCAGACGCATCTGGCGACACCGCTCACGCCAGAAGGCCAAATGCCGCCCCCAGTAGTGGCGAATACATTGGCGTCGACGGACCATCAAACGCGAGGTCCGTTGATTCATAAGCCGACAGCGCAGTTGCCGCCGCTTTATCTTGATCCTGAAACTTTAAATATTCGCACCGTTTCGGAAGAAGCTGAAATGGCGGCAGAATGGATTGAACTCTATCCGCAAGGCATTTCTGTCACGTCGACTGTTGGGCGCCCAGTTTTGGTTCTGAAAGATCAGCGCGGCGTCGAAGTTCTTCCGGTGTGGATGAATCCACTCGATGCGGGAATCGCAATTGCAGAGCTCACCACGAGCTCCGGGGCCACGCCGCACATGGTGACTCGGCGTATGATGGAAGCGCTCAAAATTCGCGCCACTCGCTGCTCGTTTGTTGAGCTTGTCGGGCATCACCAATACGTAGTTGTTGAATTTGAAGGCAACGAAGATTTGAAAGCAATCCGCGTTCGCGCCGATGAAGCGATGTCATTCTGCGTGCAAGCGCGAGTGAAATTTCAAGCGACACGCGCGTTTATGCGCTTGTGTCGCGACGTCGACGCCGACATGGAAAAGCTCGAGACTGGAAATTCGGCAAACCATTCTACAGGCTCAAACTCATTTTCGGAAAACAGTTCCAAGAAGCATCCCTATGTGATTTAATCCGCGGATGGAACACCCTAAAATTCCGTCCGCGACTCCCGGATTGGTTATGCCATTGCGAGGCTTTACGCCGTCGATTGGTTCCGGAACTTATCTCGCTCCAAACTCCAACATCATTGGAAACGTCACGCTTGGGCGCGACTGTTCGGTCTGGTTCAACACTGTCCTTCGAGGCGATGTTGGACCGATCACCGTTGGCGATGAAACCAACATACAAGATGGCACCGTCATTCACGGAACCTTCAACAAAGCTTTCGCCTCGCTCGGAAACCGCGTGACGATCGGTCATGCAGTCGTGCTCCACGGCTGCCGCATTGATGACTTGTGCTTGATCGGTATGGGCTCAATCATTATGGACGAGGCGCACATTGGTCCACGCAACATCGTTGGCGCCGGATCGCTCGTGACGGAGGGGTCGAAATTTCTTGATGAGGGCTGGCTTCTTCTTGGCCGCCCTGCAAAGCCCGTTCGTCGTCTCAAAGAGACCGAACTCGCGTTCTTGAATAAGTCTGCAGATAATTACCTGCTCTATAAAACTTGGTACCAAGACGGAGGTAAGTCATAATGAATTCACCCATTCGTATTGCCGATATCGAATACGCACTCACGTTCGATGATATCTTGCTCGTTCCTCAGTATTCAGAAATTGTCCCGACTGAAATATCTCCAAAGTCGATGTTCGCTCGCGGCATTATTTTAAATTCACCGATCATCTCCAGCGCAATGGACACAGTGACCGAAAACGCGATGGCACGTGTGATGGCACAACAAGGTGGGCTCGGAATCATTCACAAGAATTTGACGATCGAAGCGCAAGCGTTCGAAGCCGAGAAGGTGAAGAAGTATGAGAGCGGCATGATCATGGAGCCGATCACACTTGAGCCGACTCGCACTGTTCGCTCGGCGGTTGAAGTGATGCAAAAATATTCAATCTCTGGTTTGCCGGTAACGGTTGCCGGTAAACTTGTCGGGATTTTAACGAATCGTGATCTGCGCTTCGAGACTAATCTGGATCAACCAATTTCTAACATCATGACCAAAGATGGATTGGTGACGGCAGGAGTTGGAACCACCCTTGAGCAAGCCAAATTGATTCTGCAAAAACACCGGATTGAAAAACTCCCAGTCGTCGATAGCGAGGGCCGCCTTAAAGGTCTGATCACGATCAAAGATATCGAAAAAGCGAAAGCCTACCCAATGGCGACCAAGGACTCTCACGGACGTTTGATGGTTGGAGCTGCCGTTGGTATCGACCAAATATCTCGTGACCGCGTGCAGGCTTTGACGGCTGCAGGCGTTGACGTGATCTGTATCGACACCGCTCACGGACACTCTAAAAATGTTCTGGCGATGGTTGAGTGGGTTTCGCAAAACTTTAAAGACGTCGTGACCGTTGCCGGCAACTGCGTCACCGCAGATGCAACCGAAGCGTTGATCAAACGCGGAGCTGAAGTCGTAAAGGTCGGGATTGGCCCCGGCTCCATCTGTACAACTCGAGTTGTGGCGGGCGTTGGCATGCCGCAGATCTCGGCGATCATGGAATGCTCGGCGATTGCAAAAAAATTGGGTAAATCGATCATCGCCGATGGTGGGATTAAATATTCTGGCGACATTACCAAAGCCTTGGCGCTCGGTGCGGCAACGGTGATGATCGGTAATCTTTTGGCCGGTGCCGACGAGAGCCCGGGCGAATCGATTTTGTATCAGGGTCGTAGCTATAAGGTTTACCGCGGGATGGGCTCACTTGGCGCGATGGCGAAGGGATCAAAAGATCGCTACTTCCAAGGTGATGTGAACGATCTCGATAAGCTTGTGCCCGAAGGAATAGAAGGAAAAGTTCCCTACAAAGGTTCAGCAAGTGCAATTTTGCATCAGCTCTTGGGGGGCGTGCGCTCTGGAATGGGCTATATGGGCGCCTTGACCGTCGATGAACTTCAGGAGAAGGCGCGCTTTGTGCGTATCTCGACACAAGGGCTTCGTGAGTCACACGTTCATGACGTGAGCATCACAAAAGAGGCACCGAACTACCGTCTCGAGTAGGTATCTGAAACTTAGCCAGATCAGTTTACCCGTTCTGGTTTCCAGATCGGCTTACGAGTTCAGGTTGCCTGTCATGACTCGTCTGGTTCAGTTCATCATCCGTTTTTTTGACAGTGATTTCTGCAACATAATATCTCTCGAGCGTAATCATTTGCGAACCGTCCACATGGCCGACACCAAGGGAAACATAAAAGCAATGGAAGCAAGTAATCAAGGTGGATTTGCCGTTATCGATTTTGGATCTCAACTCACTCAGTTGATCGCGCGCCGACTGCGCGAGCTCAACGTGTACTCTGAGATGTTCGCCTACGATGTCGATATCGAAACTCTGCGCGCAATGAAGCCGCAAGGGATTATCCTGAGCGGCGGACCGAGTTCGGTCGATGACGACGGTGCACCTTATCGATCGGTGCGGGAGCTGATGGAGATCGCGCCACTTCTCGGCATTTGCTACGGCATGCAGTTGATCGCCAAAGACTTAGGTGGCATGGTTTCGCGCGCCGATGTGCGAGAGTACGGAGACGCGAACGTCATTTGGAATGATCCGTTCTCGGATAAAGTTCCAGTTCGGCAACAGGTGTGGATGAGTCATGGTGATGTGGTGAAGGTACCTCCGCCGGGGTTCAAAGTTGCCGCGATGAGTGAATCGAAACACGCAGCGGCACTCAAAGGCCCGCGCGCGTGGGCCGTTCAATTCCATCCTGAGGTGGCGCACACCGATCAAGGAATTGAGATTCTACGGGCATTCTGTTTTGATCTCTGCGGGGCAGATGCGCAGTGGGATCCGCCCCATATCACCAGTCACCTGATCGATGCCGTGAACCGCAGGGTGCCGGCAGAGGATCACGTCTTGGTGGGTCTTTCGGGCGGGGTGGATTCATCGGTGGTTGCCATGCTCTTGTCGAAGGCACTGGGACCTGAGCGAGTTCACTGCGTATTCGTGAACAACGGACTTTTGCGTAAAAATGAATATCGCGAAGTTCTCGAGCAGTACCGCGCGATTGGCCTCAACGTGACGGGCGTCAACGCCGAAGCTGCGTTCCTCAAGGCGCTCGAAGGTTTGAGCGAGCCTGAGGCGAAGCGCAAAGCCATTGGCCGCGTGTTTATCGAAGTCTTTTTAAAGAGCGCGACCAAGATGGGTCGCAAATTTGATTGGCTCGCGCAAGGGACTCTGTACCCAGATGTGATTGAATCCATCAGCCCGCGTGGGGCATCGGCCGTGATCAAGTCGCATCACAATGTGGGTGGGTTGCCAGAGAAGATGAACATGAAGCTTGTCGAGCCACTTCGTGAGCTTTTCAAGGACGAAGTTCGCGCGATCGGCAAAGAACTGGGGCTTCCACCAGAAATCTTGGGACGTCATCCGTTTCCTGGTCCAGGCCTCTCGATTCGTTTGTTGGGTTCTGTCAACAAAGATGATTTAGACACGCTTCGCGAAGCAGACCATATTTTTGTTACCGAGCTCAAAAACCACGGGCTCTACAATAAAATCTGGCAGGCCTTCTGCGTTCTTTTACCGGTTCGTACAGTAGGTGTGATGGGTGATGCGCGAACTTACGAAAAGGTCCTCTCGCTTCGTGCCGTGACCTCAACCGACGGCATGACTGCTGATTGGTATCCCTTCGAATTTACGTTTATGCGCTTCGTTTCAAACCGGATCACGAACGAAGTAAAAGGCATCAACCGCGTGGTTTACGATGTGACATCGAAACCTCCGGGCACGATCGAGTGGGAATAGAGCCCAGTGTGTCAGTTCAATTTCGAACGCAATATTTCGTAGAGGTTTTTCAGAGCTTTTAATAAGTAACGAATCACGGGTGACTGAGTGATTCGCGATCTATCATTTAAATCAATGGATAGCATCCCAAATTAGATCTTTCAGGCATGAGAAAATTGATCCATCTTATGGCCATTCACT
>JAYVND010000315.1:0-5595 GCA_043758635.1 Bdellovibrionales bacterium | reverse complement strand
TATCTCGCGAGTAGGTCAGGACTCTATGGAGATTGGCATCCCCCTTTAACGGCCTTTTGGTGGAGTGTGCTAGGCAAAGTTTACGATGGGCAGGCTCCCTTCCTTATTCAAAATCTAATTTTTTACTGGTTTGGTTTCTATCTCTTTTCAAGAGCGACATCGCATTTCCTCGGACGATGTGGCCAGCTCATCGCGCTTGTCGGATTTTTTCCTACAACACTTGTTTTAATTTGCATGATTTGGAAAGATACAAGCTTTGCAGCTATAGTATTCTTCTGCCTGAGTCTTACTTTCTTTCGGGAAACCCAAACTCTGTCAGGCCAAGACCGATTTTGCGGTGCAAAAAATATTGAGCTCTGTTTCCTGGTGTTTTTGCTCGGTGTAGCTTGCGGATTTAAGACCAATGGTTTGACTGCACTAGCTGGATTAATTCCATATATCGTTCTTGTCTATCTACCGACCTACAAGGAGAAATTTCAGATTTGTTTCATCAGCATCGTCATTTTTTGCGCGATTCTGATCCTTCCGAAAATCTTGATTCCTAGTAATCGAATTGTGCACGTCCCTTATTATCAATATCTTATGACTGATGACATCTTCGCTGTATCATATCGTTCAAATCAAAATTTCATCCCCCAGTACATCAAGGATAAATTTTCGCAAGAGAATATTGATTATCGTGCTTTGTACACCCCAGAGGGGAACGACAACTTATTTTACAACGAAAAGGCTCCGCTCTATACTGATAAAGAAAGTGAGCTAAGTGAACTCCGCAGCAATTGGCGGCACGCTTTAACTCAAGAACCAGTTGCCTACGCTAGCCACAGAATATCTAAATTATTTGCTTTTCTTAGAATCGGCTACTCGAACCCTGGCCCAGTTGCATTCGCTGAAGTATATCCGATAACGCCAGGCCTCTTTTTCATCAAAAACAAGTTCTCAGATTTTCTAATGAGCACGATCTATCGCTTCAAATATTTTTACTTCCCGTGGATCTTCTGTGGACTGCTGGCGTTACAGGGGATTTTACTATTCCTCTTTGAAATTCCAGCCACTAGGCTTGTCCGAACCACTATTGCTTCCTCTGTTTGTTTCGCCCTCCCACATATTTTCGTGCTGCCAGCTGCAGATTTTAGATATTTTAATCTTTTGTACCTCCTGACAATTTCATCATTTATATTACAAGTATCATTAATTTTCTGGCCTAAATATTGGCGATCTGGTGCTAGTCAAAATAATATTAGCTTTTGAAATTTACGAACGCGACAACGCGCTTATGTGGCCTGATTTTTAGGTCATTGAACGTTCCTCTAAATTTTAGAAATGCTGTTCCAATACCTGCAACTTGAAAATGCCCGAAGGAATTTATGCAAAAACTCGTCACGATTGTTATACCCTGCCTGAACGAAGAAGAAACTCTCCCGCTTTGTCTAGCTGAAATTAGTAAAGTAAGCACCGAAGCTCGAATTGATTTCGAAGTAATCGTTGCTGACAACGGCTCAACTGATCGATGTGTTGAAATAGCAAAAAAATTTGGCGCAATTGTAGAGGAAGTCCCAACACGCGGTTATGGAGCGGCGGTGCACGCAGGGATAGTCCGCGCGAGCGGCAAATTTGTTGTTATGGGCGACGCTGACATGTCGTACCCATTTTACGAAGTACCGAGAATGTTGGATCACATCGTACAGACCGGTTCAGATTTTGTCCTCGGCAGTCGTCTCAAAGGCACTATCGAGAAAAATGCGATGCCCGTGTTGAATCGTTATGTTGGTACGCCAGTGTTAAATTTTGTTATCAATACGATTTACCGCTTGAACACCTCGGACTGCAACAGTGGGATGAGAATTTTCAAGAGAGAGCGCTACGGAGAGCTTGGGATGACCTGCCCTGGGATGGAGTTTGCCTCAGAGATGATTGTCAAAGTCGCAAAATTTTCTTTCATTTACTCTGAGATTCCAATCGATTTTAGAAAAGATCGCCGCACTCGAGCTCCTCATCTGAAACGGTGGCGTGATGGCTGGCGCCATTTGCGTTTTATCCTTGCGAGTTCAGGCTCACAATTTCTGCCCATTCTTTTTTTAGTGTTTTCGGCGACGCTCTTTCTCGCCGCGCTGCTAATTTCAGTTTTCGATCCAAGTCATTATCACACTGGCCTTCTGCTTGCTGCAGCCACAGGCCCATCATTGACCCTTCCACTGTCGATTCTATCAATGAATGTACTGTTGTCGGACAAAGATGCTAACTCGCGGTTAGTCACGCTATTCGATTCGTGGGCAGAAAATAGCTATCCATTTTATTTCAGTGCCTTATTTTTCGCCTGGGCCGCTATTGAATTGCTATATCTGTTCTTTCAGTGGGCGAGATTCGATTTTTCGCAACTTCAAGAGTTTGGATCGGTCGTACGGTTGATTCTCGCAATTACCATCGGCACGTCTGTCCTTGCGTTCGATTTTTTGCTTTGAATGGCGAAACTCGTCAGAAGGCGGTAATAATGATCCAGTACGATCTAATCATTGTAGGCAGCGGACCTGCCGTTGCAGGCTTTCTCCACGGTCTGGATAATAGAGTTAGAAGAATACTGATCCTTGATGCTAGCAACGTCCCGAGCAGCGAAGAAGTTCTAAAGTTTGCGAAGATTAAAAGTTTGCCGGTTGCTGAATTTAGGCACGAGCTGGAGCTGAACTCAGTTTCATCAGTAAAGGGAATTGAGAAAAAAGACTTTTGGGGCAGCTTTGCCGCCCATATTCAGAACCATCCTAGCCATTTCGTGGGCCAGGATCCCGACACGAAGGCCTATTCTTCACTCGGCTTCGGCGGCTTCAGTACGGTTTGGGGAGCAAGTGTCCTACCGTTCCTCGACAATGATATAAAGGATTGGCCCATAAATCGAACTGATTTAGAAAGCCATTATCGAAGTGTTAGCACGCTTTGGGAACTACAGGGGTCACATGATGATGCGATTGAAGAACTATTCGGAGATTTGACCGCTGGAAACCGATTCCTCGCCGTTTCGCCATATGCCCAGGAAATGCTTGATTCTTTTTCGCGAAAAAAAATTGACGACTTATATTGTGGAGTTGGAAGGCTCGCACTCGAGCATCCCTCCGCATGTACCGCTTGTCTGGCTTGTTTGAAGGGTTGTCTTTTCGACGTTCCGTTCACATCAGTTCAAACATTACGTCAAATTATAAAAGCTAAAGAAATCGATTTTTTACCTGGCAAATTTGTGAGCGAAGTTGAATCGGCCAAGGATGGCCATGGAATTTGGGTCCACACCTCATCGGCGGATGGAACTCGTCAGTCGTATCGAGGCGCGAAGGTTGTCCTCGGTGCGGGGACAGTCTCTACGGCGAGTATTATTCTCGCATCAATTCCCGAAATTAATAATGTGAAGATCATTGAATCGCAATATTTTATGTTTCCGATTTTGAAAATGAAACCCAAATTTCAAGCGCCCGTAAGTGGTTACTCATTACATCAAGTAGCAGTTGGGTGGAAATCGCGAATTTCAGGATTTACAACCCATCTGCAATTGTACTTTTACAACATGTACGTTTTCGCAGCGTTATTAAAGGTATTCAAATTTCGATCTGTCGCAAATTTTCTCGCGAATAATATTGTTATAGCGCAAGGCTATCTGCATTCTGACGTCTCAGACCACCTCGAGATGAAAAGGACGAGTGATCGGACATTTCATCTCAAGCGTATTAAGAACCCACGATACACGAAAGCCTTAAGAACATTGCGTGTTCGGTCTTTTGTCGATTTTTTGAAAATTGGTTATTTCACTTTGCCTTTCATGATAAGGCGAGTAAAGACAGGAAGCAGTTATCATTTGGGTGGATCTTTTCCAATGAGTTCAGATCCAAAAAAAGGAAATACTCGCATCTCTGGGGAACTCTTCGATTTCAACAATCTATTCATAATAGATGCATCAACTCTGCCTTCTATTCCAGCGACAACAATTACGTACACCGTCATGGCCAATGCACATCGCATAGCGAAAGGCTTCTAGACCATGAGCAAAAAAAGTTCTCCGATACTTATCACAGGAGCATCTGGCTTTCTGGGCGGCTATCTAGTTGATTTTCTAATTCAACGCGGTTGTATCGCTCTCACGTTGGGCAGGTCACCGTTAAACTCGGTCGCTTGGAGTTTCGATACAAGATTAAAAGAGTCGCCACACGCTGAGTTTCTCATTCATTGTGCCTGGGACCTCAGGATTTCGAATCGGGCAGAGTCATTTGCTACAAACGTTGCTGGTTCCCTGGCGCTTTTCCAAGCATTTCGCCTAAAAAACCCAAAAGGAAAAATTATTTTCATATCATCAGCAAGCGCGTTTGAAGGAAATCCAACTGCGTATAGCGAATCTAAATTGCGCGTAGAAGAAGCGCTCTGTAAAAAAACAGATCTTGTTCTTCTCCCAGGTTTACTCAGAATAGGATCTATGAACTCAGGCCTTCTCGTCGGTCTCGCGAAACTGCTAAAGCTTTCGCCGGTTATACCGGTTCCGTTTATTAACACGCCTAATTTATTTTTTACTGACTGCAAATTTATCGCAGATGTAGTTCTGAAATTTGTTCGAGAGGAGAGTCCGCAAGCAGGTCGATATTACGTCGGAGAACGAAGATTTTTTAGTCTTTGGGAAATAATGAAAGATCTTAAAAGTTATCTGCCATTTCCGGTGATGGTACCGATACCAGCCATCCTATTAGTCAAATTGTTCAGATTTGTTGAGAAGTGTGGTTTTCGATTACGGTTTAGGTCTGATGGATTAGACGGTATTCGCTACCTTCCGAAGGGTAGTGAAATTCCCCTTGAACAATGGATCGGCTTCTAGTTTCAAACTGAGTAGCGAGTCCTACGGGACGTTTTTCGGTCATTGACCGGCAGCTCTCACAATCTCGGCGCCCTAAATGCCTCCGAGCCATAGCATCGCTGGCGCATTCAAACTTTTGCAATTTGAAACTAAAATAATATCGACTCAAGCCAAGAGGCCCTACCACTTAGCTGATTTCACATCTTTGAACATCAGAATATCGAGCGAGTGATCCGCGACGAGTCTTTTCAGTTTCCGCTGTGTTTGTTGAAGCAAGTAGGACCGTTTCGCATTAGAGACCTCCATGCCGGCATATATGCGTTCTCAAACATCGCGAGTTTGTGCCTGGCGGGCGTGCTTCCGGCACAAATCCCTAATGCCTTCAACGGCCTCTACTCGCTTGAAAACTTCGATGACCTGTTTTTCGAAAAATCGGTTTTTATAACCTCTCCGTCACCTAACTTTGGTTATTTGATACGGAGAGATGATCTTCCCCCCGTTTAACGGACACCAAAAACACCCGATTGAAAGGGGAAAGTTATGGCCGTCCACACGAGAAAATCTTATTTTAATGACTTCAAATTAAATGCTGTGAGGCTTGTTCAGTCAATGGGCAGATCTAGAGCAGCTAGACAACTTGGGGTATCGGAGGGATCTTTGAAGACTTGGGAGAAGACTAAAGTTGCAGAGAAAAAGCTTTCAGCAAAAGAGCAAGCAGTCGTTGATAAGCAGGAACTGATGACGCTTCGAAAAGAGAACGCTGAGCTCAAAGATGT